>JAADCO010000090.1 GCA_013154385.1 Thermodesulfobacteriota bacterium | reverse complement strand
CATCTCCGCGCGCCGCGCCGGGGTGAGGCGCAAGAACTCCGCAAACTTCCCCTGCGGCAGGATGACCACCTTGGTGAACTCCTCGAACCGGAGGCCCAGGATGCGCTCCAGTTGGTCCTCCACTTCGCGCGTCCTCTCGGCGAGGGGAAGCCAGCGGCCCCCTTCTTGGCGATAGAGCACGGCCTTCGTGCCGCTGCGCGGATCGAAAAGCCGGTTCACGCGGAAGACCTCCCCGTCGAGTTCGAAGGAGAAGTTCACCAGGAGATGTCCGGAAGCGGGGTTTACGGCCTCCCTCAGGTTGCGGCCCAGCCGGTCGAGGCGTCCGTAGAGGGCAAAGGTCATGGCGTCGAGGATCGAGGACTTCCCGTCGCCGGTCTTGCCGAAGATGCCGAAGAGCCGCACCCGATGGAAGGGCCGAAAGTCGAGCCGCTCTTTCTCGCGATAGCTGTAGAGGCCCTGGATCTCCAGTTCGAGAGGCTTCATCTGGCCCCCAGAAACACCCTGAGAATTTGCCAGCAGAAGTTGGCCAGGAGACCGGCCACGAGATCATCGGCCATGATGCCCCATCCTCCGGGAAGCCTCTCCGCCAGGCGCACGGGAGGCGGCTTGAGGATGTCGAAGAGGCGAAAGAGGAAAAAGGCCAGCACCGCCCAGAAAGAGGCCCCCGCGCTCACCAGGGCGAGCCACTGCCCGGCGATCTCGTCGATCACCACTTCCTGCGGGTCCTCCACCCCGCGGACCGCCGCCATTCTCCCCGCGGCCCAGACACCCAGGAGTGAAAGAGAGAGGACCACGATCAGCTCCGCCCGCAGGTCGAGCCAGGGAGAGAGGAGAAGATAGAGCACCAGGGCGCCCAGAGAACCCCAGGTGCCCGGAGCCCGGGGGAGATGCCCCAACCCCAAACCAGTGGCCAGCAGAGAAGACCAAGAAAACACGCTCAAAAAATCCCCTTCGAGGCTCGATAAGGAAAGAAAAGCATGATTGCTCGAAATAGCTTAAAACAACACCCTCCGGATTGGAACTATCTCGTCGAAAAACTGGCCAAAGAAGGGGACCTCCCGGGGACCTCGGAGATCGTGAACTTCGTGCTCAACATAAAACCCGAAGACGAGGTCTCCGTGCAGGACCTGGCAGGGCTGATCCTCAAGGACTACGGGCTCACCAACCGCGTCATCCGGCTCGCCAATTCCTGCTTCTACAACCCCGGCGGCACGGAGATCACCACCGTTTCCAAGGCCATCATCTTCCTCGGGTTCGACTTTATCCGCGAGATCGCCCTGGCCACGGGCTTCCTCGAAGCCATGCTCTCCCGCACCCCCAAGGAGCAGAAGGGCCTGGTGCTGGACCTCCTCGGCCGCTCCTACTTCGGGGCCTTCCTGGCCAAGAAGCTCGGGGCCTACGTGGGGATGCCGCACGAGGAGATCTTCATCTGCTCGCTCTTTCACCGCCTGGTGCGCCTGCTTCTGGCCATCTACGCCCCCGACGCCTACGGCTACCTCTTGAGCCTCGAGAAGGAAAAGCCCCTCTTCGCCAAGCGCAAGCTCTATCAACTGGGGGAAAAGCTCGCCAAGAAGTGGAGTCTGCCGCGCAAGCTCACGGAAAGCCTTGAAGGGTCTCCCAAGTGTGCGGAGGAGAGGCATCCGGCCTTCTGGATCACGAAGATAGACTCGGTCACCGAGGCGCTGGCGGAAAAGGGAGACCTCACGCCTCTGCGCAACCTCCTGAGCGAAGCGGGCCTGGGACAGGGGCTCGCCCAGGAGATGGTCCGGGGCATCCAGCAGACCTTGAGGGACCTCCATCCGCCGCTTTCCGGCTTCCTCAAACTGAAAACGGAAAAGAGCCCCCCTCGGGAGGAGAAACCCAGGCTATCCCTGGACTTCTACCAGAAGGCCGTGGCGGAGATCACCAATCTCCTGGCGGCGTCGAATTTCGACTATCAGCAGGTCCTCCTCATGGTGATCGAGACCTTCTGCCGGGCCCTCTCCTGCCGCCACGTGTCCCTGGCCATCATCAGGCCCAGGGACGGCAAGCTGGTCATCCGCTACGGCGTGGGGGAGAAGAGCCAGGAACTGCGCGGAAAGAGCCTCCCGATGAGCCCCTTGATCCGCGACATCTTCCAAAAGAAGACGGAATGGTCCGGAAACCTCGCCCAGCTTCCGGAGGCCCGCCTCTTTGCCCATCACTGGCCCGGGGCGGACCTTCTCTTTTCTCCGCTCATCGTTTTGGGCCGTCCGGTGGGCATGATCTTCGGTGTGCGCGAAAGGCCCTTCACCATCGAAGAGACCCAGAAGGTGGCCACCCTGCGGAACCTGGCCGTGCTGGCCATTGTTCAGGAAAGGCAGAAAAAGGCCGCCTAGCGCTTGGAGAGCAGCCGATAGGCCCGCGCCTTCTCCTTGACGTATTCCACCACCTCTTGCGGCTCGTCGAGCACGGCGAAGAGATGGAGATCCTCGGGCGAGATCATGCCCTCGCCCAAAAGGCGCTCCTGCATCCAGCCCACGAGCCCGGACCAGAAATCCTTTTCCACCAGCACGATGGGCACCGGCCGGATCTTGTGGGTCTGCACCAGGGTGACGGCCTCGAAGAACTCGTCCAGAGTCCCGAAACCTCCGGGCAGGCAGATGAAGGCCACGGCGTATTTGGCCATCATCACCTTGCGCACGAAGAAGTAGCGGAACTCGAGCCTCACGTTGGCGTAAGGATTGGGCACCTGTTCGTGAGGGAGCTTGATGTTGAGCCCCACGGAGTAGGCCCCTTCTTCCGCCGCGCCCTTGTTGGCGGCTTCCATGATCCCCGGGCCGCCTCCGGTGATCACCGAAAAACCCTCCCGCGCCATGAGCCGGGCAATGGTCTCGGCCTTCTGATAGTAGGGATGCCCCGGTTTTATCCTCGTGGAGCCGAAGATCGTCACCGCCGGATAGACCTTGGGCAGCTCTTCGAAACCCTCCACGAACTCGGCCATGATCTTGAAGAGCCGCCAGGCTTCACGCGCCGCCAAGCCGTTGAGTACGTATTGCTTCTCTCCGAGGTCCTTCAAGGCAGCCTCCTTTTGCTCTCGTAACGAGATCGGCTCTTTAAAACATCTCTTTAAGCACTCGTAAAGCGTTGATTTCACGGTCCAGTATGCGTTTGAGAAAAATTTCGAGAATCCTGCCGGCTTCCGAAAGACTTTCTTCCTTGGGCCGCACCCGCGGAAGCACATCCCAGGAGAGCCGCCCAAAATGCCTGAGAACAGCGAGAGCCGCGCCGGAAAGGGGCCGGTCCTCCTCCCGCCGGCATCGGGCGCACACCACGCCCCCGTCGGCCAGGGAGAAGGAAAACGGTGCTTCGGGCTCCTTCTGACAGCGGACGCAGTGCTCAAGGCGCGGGGCAAAGCCCGCCGCCTGGAGGAGCTGAAGTTCGAAAAGCGTCTTTAAAAGCGGGGAAGACCCCGCCCGATGCAGCTCCTCAAAGGCCCGCCTGAGCAGGGGATAGGCCTCCTGTCCGGTGCCCGGACGGAAGAAGGACTCCGTGAGCTCGGCGAAGTAGGCGGCCATCACGTAGCGACGGGGGTCGAGGCGGAGGAGCTCGTAGGGTTCGAGGAGGTCTGCCTGGTCCAGAAAGGGAGGGAGGGTCGCCCGCCCGCCGCGCAGATGCGCGCGGATGAGGCTGTAGGGCTCGAGCACGTTCACGAAACGCCTCTTGCTGCGCCGGGCCCCCTTGGCCACCGCGGAAAGACGGCCCCAGCGGGGAGAGAGGAGGACGAGATAGACGTCCTTCTCCCCCACGTGCCCCTGATGGAGGATGATGGCTTCGGTAACCCCTCTCAAGGAGACTCAGAAGACGGAGAAGAACCCTCCTCCGAAGCCTTCTGGGATTCCTTCTCGACGGTCTCGCCGAGAGGCGATTCCTTGGTCTCCAGAGGCTCGGTCACCGGAGGAAGGATGACTTCGGAGGTCTTTGACTTCTGACGGACGTGGAAGAAATAGTACCCCAGCCCCACGACGACAATGATCACCAGCGCCACCGCGATCCAGAGGAGGGGTATGCCCTTCTTGCCCGGGAGATATTCCTTCTCGCTCATGGGGTTCTCCCGCTGGCGGCGAAAGGGCTCGTAGACCTGCTCGAAGCGCAGCAGGGCCTCGTTGGGATCGAGGCCGATGGTCTCACAGTAGCAACGGATGAAGCCCCGAATGTAGATCTCCGCCGGCAGGAGCTCCCAGTCTTCGGCCTCAAGGGCCCTCAAGGCCCGCAGGCTGATCTTCGTCTGCTCGGCGATGTCTTCCAGGGTGAAGTTGCGAATCTCCCTCTGCCGCTTGAGATATTCCCCTAATCCACCGTTGGTCCCGTTTTCTGCCATCAGAGCAAGATCCTCACGTAGGATTTTTCCCTGAGTTCTTTTAGCCAGTTTTGAAAGAGCTGGTCAACTTTTTCCTGATAGAGCTTTTGCTGGATCTCCGGTTTGGCCTCCTCGAAGGACTTGGCTCCCTCGGCGTGAACCGCGATGACCAGGAATATCTGCCAGGTGTCCCCCACCTTGACCGGGCGGCTGAATTCACCGGGTTTGAGGCCCCTGATCACCTCGCGCACCTCAGGGGAGAGCTCTTCCAGGCTGAAGGTTCCCAGGCCTTTGCCGCTGTCCGGGAGGACGGAATACTTGCGCGCCACCTCGACAAAATCGGCCCCGGAGCGCAGTTCCTCGTAAGCCTTGCGGGCCTTCTCCTCCGCGTCCTCGCCGCGGATGATGATGGCGGCGAGCTCGTACTTGGTCTGCCCGGAGGAGAGATAGTGCTTCTGATAGTAGTCGCGGAGCTCCTCCTCGGTGATCACCAGGCGGCCGCGCACCTGCGTCTGGATGAGCTTGATGCGCTTGATCTGATCCGCTATCCGCTTTCGGTACTCCTCCATGGTCAGCCCCTGCGCCCGGACCATCTCCTCGAGCTGTTCGTCGGAGAGACCGTTCTGTTGCTTCACGTTTTCGATGAAGTGGTCTATCTCCTCGTCGGTCACGGTGATCCCCAGGCGCTCCACTTCCTGGGCCACCAGGAGGTCGTCTATCATCTCCCGGAGGACCTTGCGCCGGATCTCGTTGATCAGGCGGTCCCTTTCCACCGGGTTCTTGACTCCGGCCAGATAGCGCTTGTAGAGGGGAGCGGCGGCTTCGTCGAGCTCCGAGAGGGTGATGACCTCGTCGTTCACCACGGCCACGATGCGGTCCACGATCACGGCTCGTGCGGGAAGGGCCAACAGCAGGAAGAAAAACGCGAAAAAGAAGAATCTCATCGGGCCTCCTCAAAATTTCCCCTATCATAAGCCCCTTTGAGGCTCTCTTCCAGGGCCGAGAGGAAAGAAAGGAGCTCCGGAAGGAGCTCGTCTCCGGAAACGGAGAGATGGAGCTTCTGGTCCTTGGTGAACCGGACCACGTAGCCGTTGCGCTGGGCCACCTTCCGCGCGGCCTTCACTGGGGGTTCGACCGCGGGGTCGAAGACGAAGACGGCTTCCTTGCCGCGCCGGTCGAGCTTGCGCACCCCGAGCCGCCGCAGATGGACCTTCAACCTGGCCAGCGCAAGGAGGTTCTGCGTCTCCGGCGGGGGCGGGCCGAAGCGGTCCTCGAGCTCCTCGGCAAAGGCCTCGATCTCTTCCAGGTCGCGCGCCATGGCCAGTTCGCGATAGAGATGGAGCCTCTGTTCGGTGTCCGGCACGTAGGCTTCGGGGATGTAGGTGGGGATCTTGAGGTTCACCTCGGGCTCGAAGGTCTCCTCGAGCTTCTGACCGCGCATCTCGTCAATGGTGTGCTTGAGGATCTCGAGATAGAGATCGTAACCCACGGCCGCCACGTGCCCGGACTGGAAGGTGCCGAGAAGGTTTCCGGCCCCGCGGATCTGGAGGTCGCTCATGGCCAGCTTGAACCCGGAGCCGAGTTCGCTGAACTGGAGAAGGGCCTTGAGCCTCTTTTCCGCCTCCTCGGAGAGGGACGAAAGCGAGGGCACCAGGAGATAGGCGTAGGCCTGCACGTCGCTTCGACCAACGCGGCCCCGGAGCTGGTAGATCTCGGCCAGGCCGAGACGGTCGGCGCGGTTGATGATGATGGTGTTGGCCGAGGGGATGTCGAGTCCGCTCTCGATGATGGTCGTGCAGACCAGGACGTCTATCTCGCGCCGCACGAACCGCACCATGATCTCTTCGAGCAACTGGGGAGGCGTGCGACCGTGGGCCACCTCGATGCGGGCCTTGGGCACCAGGCGCTTCAGCCAATCGGCCAGGGCGTAGATCCCCTTGATGCGGTTGTGCACGAAAAAGACCTGCCCCCCGCGGGCCAGCTCCCTTTCGATGGCCTGCTTGATGATCTCCGGCTCGAAGCGGGCGAGATACGTCTTCACCGGAAGCCTTGCCTGCGGCGGGGTGTCTATCACCGAGAGATCCCGAATCCCCAGGAGGGAGAGCTGAAGGGTGCGCGGGATCGGTGTGGCCGAGAGCGCCAGCACGTCCACGTTCTTCTTGAGCTGCTTGAGGCGCTCCTTGTGCCGCACGCCGAAGCGGTGCTCTTCGTCAATGATGAGGAGCCCCAGGTCCTTGAAGGCGACGTCTGCGGAGAGCAAACGATGCGTGCCGATGATGACGTCTATCTCCCCGGCGGAAAGGGCCTTCAAGATCTTCTTCTGCTCGGCCGAGGTCTTGAGGCGCGAGAGCGCGGCCACCCGGATGCCTAGCGGTGTCAGGCGTTCGCTGAAGGTCCGATAGTGCTGTTCGGCAAGCACCGTGGTGGGCACGAGCACGGCCACCTGCTTTCCGTTTTCCACGGCGAGCGCCGCCGCGCGCACCGCGACCTCGGTCTTGCCGTAGCCCACGTCTCCGCACACGAGCCGGTCCATGGGCCGGGACTTCTGCATGTCCGCAAGGGTCTCCTCGATGGCGGCGGCCTGATCCGGCGTCTCCTCGTAGGGGAAGGTGGCCTCCACCTGCCGCAGGAGCGGGCCCGGTTCGAAGGAAAAACCCTTCTGCACCTTGCGCGCCGCGTAGAGGGAAAGGAGCTCCTGGGCCACCTCCTCCACGGCTTTCTTGACCTTCTGCTTGCGGGCCGCAAAGCTCTTGCCGCCCAGGCGATCAAGGCTCGGTTCCTTGCCCTCCACGCCCACGTAGCGATGGAGGAGGTTTAGCCGGTCCACCGGCAGGTAGAGCTTGTCACCGCCCTTGTATTCGATGAGGAGGAACTCGCCCGGAAGGCCCCCGAGCTCAAGGGAAACGAGCCCCAGATAGCGTCCGATGCCGTGCTCCCGATGGACCACGTAGTCTCCGGGTTTCAGGTCCTCGAAACGCAGAAAGGTCTCCCGGCGCCGCTCCTTCCGGCGAGAGGTGACCAGCGGGCGCCTGAGGCCGAAGAGCTCTTCCTCGGAGATGATCATCAGCCCGAACTCCGGGGCCGAAAAACCGCGGAAGAGCGAACCCACGTAGATCTCGAGCTCCTCGGACGGAGGCTCGAAAGGGGCCTTGCGAATGGGGATCTCGTCGAGGGAAAGCTCCCGATGAAAGAGGGCCTTCAGGCGTTCGGCCGGCCGCTCGTCGCGACTGACGACCACCACCCGCTCGCCGGCCTCGAGATGCTCGCGCAGATACGCGAGCCCCCGGGAGATGGCCTGGCGCGGCGCCGCGCGCACGCTTTCCAGATGGAGACGATGGTCGCGCATCTCGAAGTTGAGCACCCCCTCCTCGGCCAGGGGCAAGGAGAAGACCTCGAGGCGCGGCTCGCGCTTGAGGAGGGAAAGGGCCTCCTCCTTGGAGAGGAAACTCTCGAAGGGCTCCACGAGCACGCGCTTGCCCTCCCTGGCCCGCTCCCAGGAGAGGAGGAGCTTCTCTTCGAAACGCGCGCAGGCCTCGGTCAGTTCGTCGGGTTCCACGAAGACCAGGAGATCGTCCGCGCGCAGATAGTCGAAGATGGTCGCCGGTTTTTCGTAGACCAGGGGCAACCAGAACTCTTCGGGATCGAGCAGGCGTCCGGTCTCAAGCGTCTGGAAGTAGGCCCCCCGCTTGTCCGCGGGGAGGGGGGTCCTCTCCAGGCGCTCGCTGAGGCGGGCCTCAAGGCCCTCGGGATCCGCGAAGAGGACCTCCCTTACCGGGAGCACCACCGCCTCTTCGAGGCTTTCGCGCGAACGCTGCGTGTCGGGATCGAACAGGCGAATGCTCTCGAGCTCGTCACCGAAGAAGTCGAGACGCAAGGGGGCCTCGTATCCCGGGGCGTAGACGTCTATCACCCCGCCCCGGACGCAGAACTCCCCGAGCTGCTGCACGAGGCCGGTCTTTTCGTAGCCCAGGTCGAGGAGACGCTTGATGAAGCCCTCCCGGGAGATCTCCTCCCCGGCGAGCAGATACTCGTAGGAGACCTTCAGGAGATCCGGCGGGATGGTGCGCCGCAGGAGGGCCGGCATCGAAGCCACCAGGCAGAGGTCCCTTTCTTCGAGCAGGCGATAGAGCGCCGCCACGCGCTGACCGCTGGTCTCCGTCTCGGGATAGACTCCGGCAAAGGGCAGGTTCTCCGGGGCCGGCAGATGGGCCACCTTCCCGGCCCCGAAGAAGGTGAGGGCCGCCACCAGGCTGCTCGCTTCCTCCTCCGTGGGTGCCACCAGCAGGAGACGCCGCCCGCGGGACCGGGACAGGAGAAAGGCCAGGGCCGCGGGGGGAAGCCCTCCCAGGGCAAGGGCCCCCTTCCCTTCGCGCAGGAAGTCTCCCAAAGGTTTCAGCTTTCCCGTCCAAAAAGACATAGGTATCCCTCCCCGATCCTCTGATCGGGCCTCTTTCTCCTTTGAGGAGAGATTTTAAGGGGTGGCCGGGGGTTTTTCAAAGATTTGAGGAGGGAGGCGGCCCGGGGCCGCGCTCCCTTCTTAGTCTTCGAGGGTGGAGGTGTCCCCTTCGGGGAGGCCGAGTTCGCGGGCGCGAAGGAGCCGGCGCATGATCTTTCCGCTGCGCGTCTTCGGCAGCTTGTCCACGAAGGCCACCTCCGAGGGGGTGGCGATGGGCCCGAGCTCCTTGCGCACGTGCTGGATGATGCTCTTGCGCAGGCCTTCGGTGGGTTCCTTGCCGGCGCGAAGCACCACGAAGACCTTGATGCGCTCGCCCTTGATGTCGTCGGGAAGACCGATGGCCGCGGCCTCGGCCACCGCCGGATGCGAGACCAGCGCGCTTTCGAGGTCCGCGGTGCCGATGCGATGGCCGGCCACGTTGAGCACGTCGTCGGCCCGGCCGAGCACGGCAAAGTAGCCTTCCTCGTCGCAGACGGCGATGTCTCCGGTCTTGTAGCAACCGGGGATTTCGCTCCAGTACTGCTCGTAGCGCTTTGGGTCACCGTAGACCGTGCGCATCATGTAGGGAAGCGGTTGCCGGAGGACGAGATAGCCGCCCTGGCCGGCGGGAAGCGGACGGCCGTTTTCGTCCACCACGTCGGCCACCACGCCGGGGAGCGGCTTCCCCACGAACCCGGGCTTGTAGGGCACCGTGGGCATGGTGCCCAGGACCGGACCGGCGACCTCCGTCTGCCAGAAGTTGTCCATGCAATAGCCCTGGTTTTCGAGGATCACCTCCTGGGCGAAGTTCCAGGCTTCAGGGTTCAGCGGCTCTCCGGCGCAGGCGAGTATCCGCAGGGTGGAGCGGTCGTACTTCTTGATGTGCTCCTCGCCGAAGCGCATGAACATCCGCAGGGCCGTAGGGGCGGTGAACATGACCGAGACCCCGTACTTCTGGACCATCTCCCAGACCACGCCGGGATGGGGATAGTCCGGCGCGCCTTCGCGGATGAGCACCGTGGCCCCGGCGCAAAGCGGCCCGTAGACGATGAAGGAGTGCCCTACGATCCAGCCGATGTCCGAGGTGGACCAGTAAACGTCCTGGTCCTTGATGTCGTAGAAGGCCTTGGTGAGGAAGTAGGTCCCCACCATGTAGCCGCCGTGCACGTGAACCACGCCCTTGGGCTTTCCGGTGGTGCCGGAGGTGTAGAGGATAAAGAGCGGATCCTCGGCGTCCATGATCTCCGGGGAGCAGCGATGGGAGTGCGCGCGCAGGAGCTCCCAGAAGTCCACCTCCCACTCCTCGAGCTCGATGGGAGGATGCGTGCGCCGGTGAACGATCACCCGCTCGACGAAGTCGAGACCGTCGAGCGCCTCGTCCACCACGGCCTTAAGACGCACCACCTTGCCCCGGCGGTAGGTGACGTCGGAACAGATGACCACCTTGGCCTGACAGTCTTCCACCCGCGAGCGCAAGGCCCCGGCCCCCATGCCGGCGTAGACCACGGAATGGATGGCTCCGATGCGAGCGCAGGCCAGCATGGCGATCATGCCCTCGATGGTGAGCGGCATGTAGATGACCACGCGATCTCCGCGCCGCACGCCCAGGGACTTGAGCCCATTGGCGAACTGATTGACCCGGTCCCGCAGTTGCCCGTAGGTTCCCACCTGCTCTTCGCCCTCTTCGGAGAGCCAGATCACGGCCACCTTGTTGCGACGCCACGAATCGGCGTGGCGGTCCAGGGCGTTGATGGTGATGTTGGTCTTGCCTCCGACGAACCAGCGATGATAGGGGAGGTCTATCTCCCTCACCTTTTGCCAGGGTTCCACCCAGACCAGTTCGTTGGCGATCTGCCCCCAGAAGCCCTCTGGATCGCGAATGGAGTAGGCGTATACGGATTCGTAATCTTTGAGATAGGCTTCCTCCACCACCCGACGCGGGGGATAGAACTTCCCTTCGGCCTTGAGAAGGTGCTCGATCTGCGTCTCAAAACCGTGCGAATTGCCCATCGGAACCTCCTTTTTACATAATTGCCGCTATGATAGCGGATTTTATCGCCCTGTCATCACGGCTTTGGGTCCCTTTCCTCCCCGACCGAGGCCCCCGGCGGAGAAAGATACCTTTTTGTCAGTTTTCTCAGTTTTGTCTTTGACATTTTTGGAAACTTACATCGGCAAACCGGCCCGAATATCGGCCCAAAACCTTGGCGTTCCTAAAGATTAAGCTAATCGGCATTCCGCTTGCTTTTCTAAAATCGCCAAAAAGCAAGCGGAGGTTTGGCTCATGGGCAGATGGCGTTTTCTTCTCTTTCTCTTCTCGATGGTGCTCCTGGCCGGGGCGGCCTGGGCGGCGGATCCCACGGGAGCCGCCACCATCAAAAGCGACCCCGGCAAAGCCGTGGACTACGTGTGGGTCCTTCTGTGCGGCTTTCTGGTCATGTTCATGCAGGCGGGGTTTGCCTGCGTGGAGGCGGGTTTTTGCCGCGCCAAGAACACCACCAATCTCCTCACCAAGAACGTGATGGACTTTGCCGTGGGGGCCCTGGCCTTCTGGGCCGTGGGTTACGCCCTCATCATGGGCACGGACTGGAAGGGCCTCATCGGAACGAGCGGCTTCTTCCTGGCTGGTGAGGGCTACGACGTGGACAACTATCTCTCCTTCTTCTGGCAGATGGTCTTTGCCGCCACGGCGGCGACCATCGTTTCCGGGGCCGTGGCTGAGCGCATCAAGTTTCAGGCCTATCTCATCTATTCCGTGGTCATCACGGCCTTCATCTACCCCGTCTACGCGCACTGGGTATGGGGCGGGGGTTGGCTCTCCAAGCTCGGCTTCGGTCTCGGACATCTCGACTTCGCCGGATCCGGCGTGGTGCACGCCGTAGGCGGTCTGGTGGGGCTTGCCGGAGCCATGGTCCTCGGTCCGCGCTTCGGTAAGTTCGACAAGGACGGCCGCCCGCGGGCCATTCCGGGGCACAACATCCCCCTGGCGGCCCTCGGCGTCTTCATCCTGTGGTTCGGCTGGTACGGCTTCAACCCCGGCTCCACCTTCTCGGCCCATCATCTGCGGATCTCGGTCATCGCGGTGAACACCACGCTGGCCGCGGCGGCAGCCTGTCTCACCGCGCTCTTCATCGTGCTGGCGAAGACCAAGAAGTTCGACCTGGGCATGGCCCTAAACGGCGTGCTCGCCGGGCTGGTGGCCATCACCGCCCCCTGCGCCTGGGTGGAATCCTGGGCCGCGGTGGTCATCGGGATCATCGCCGGCATCATCCTCGTGGCCGGGGTCTACTTCCTCGAAGCCGTGAAGATTGACGACCCCGTGGGCGCGGTGCCGGTGCACGGGTTCAACGGCCTCTGGGGCCTCATCGCCGTCGGTCTCTTTGCCGACGGGACCTACGGCAACTACTCCATAGATCCTCCCTACGTCACGGGGCTCTTCTACGGTGGCGGCGTAGACCAGCTCATCGCCCAGTTCATCGGGGCCGCGGCCCTCTTCATCTGGGCCTTCGGCACGGGCTTCGTCCTCTTCAAGGTGCTCGACGCCATCCTGGGCATCCGCGTTGACCCGCGCGAAGAGATCCAGGGACTCGACATCTTCGAGCACGGAACGCCGGCTTATCCCGAATTCTACACGGTGAGGAGGTAACCATGCGCGAGATCAGAGCGATCATCAGACCGGAAAAATTGAGAGACGTGCTTGAAGCTCTAGAGAAAGTGGGGCATCCTGGGGTGACGGTGTACCAGGTGGAGGGACACGGTCGGCAATCGGGTCTCGTAGAGCAATTCCGCGGACGAGAGTTTCGCCTGGATCTCCTTCCCAAACTGGAGATTCGGGTGGTTTGCAAGGACGACGAAGTGGAAAACCTCCTGGGCGCCATCTCTCAGGCGGCCCGGACCGGGGAAATAGGTGACGGAAAGATCTTCGTCTACGAAGTGCTCGACGCCATGCGTATCCGCTCCGGCGAACGCGGCGAAGCAGCGATCTGAGGCTCTTGCCTTCTCCGTCGTTCGGGGGAGAACTTTCTCCCCCGCTTTTAAAAA
>JAADCO010000143.1 GCA_013154385.1 Thermodesulfobacteriota bacterium | reverse complement strand
AGCATAAACGGGCTCTCCATCTACGACCTGGGCGACTACACCTTCGGTCGTCCCACCCGGATCACGGCCAACATCTCCATGGGCAAGGAAGGGGTGGTGAACATCGAACGGGAGGCCGATTTGTCCGGAAAGATTCACACCAAGGGGGTGATGATCCTTTCCGGGTTCCTGCGGGAGCGCTTTGCCCAGGACAAACCCCTCACCCTCACGGCCACCCTGTGCTTTGAGCAGAGCTACAGCCTCATAGACGGCGATTCCGCCTCCTCGGCGGAGCTTTACGTCATCCTTTCGGCCATCTCCGGGGTGCCCCTGAAGCAGGGTATCGCGGTCACGGGTTCGATCAGCCAGAAGGGCGACATCCAACCCGTGGGCGGTGTCACCAAGAAGATCGAAGGTTTCTACAAGGTGTGCAAGGCCAAGGGCTTCACCGGTGAGCAGGGAGTCATCATTCCCAAGGCCAACGTCAAGGAACTGATGCTCAAGGACGAGATCGTCCAGGCGGTAAAGGAGGGCAAGTTCCACATCTGGGCCATCGAACGGGTGGAGGAAGGCATAGAGATTCTCACCGGAAAGCCGGCCGGAGAGAGACAGCCCGATGGCACCTATCCCGAGGACAGCGTCTTTTACCTGGTAAACAAAAAGCTCGAAGAGATGGCTAAGAAAGCTAGGGAGTTGGCCAAGGAGTCGGAAAAGAAAGATTGATCCTTTCTCTCCTCCATCGTCCCTGACGAGCTACTCTCCGTAAGGACAAGAGGGGGAACGGTTCTTCGGATAAGAAGAAACGTTCCCCCTCAATCTTTTTGAGGGCAAAAATTTTTTAGTTTTTGCTTCACACGGTACTTAACCTTTTCTATCCTTTTTCCGAAATAGACTAAATGAAGTAAATGGTCATCAATTTTACGGAAGGAGGGGAGGGGAGTTATTCTCCCCCAAAAGAATCATGTATTTAGGTCCTAAAACGCAAGCTTCTTCCAATGATGCATGGGCCAGGAGAAGGTATCTTCTTCGTTACAACGTCCTCCAAGTTTTAAACGAAAACAGAGTCCAAACTAGGTTCTGTTATCGCCGCCCCAAAGATTTCGAGGATGCATTCGCACTACTTTACGAAAGATATCACAAAGCCGGCTTGATCCCGGAAAATCCAGCTCGCCTTTATCTCACGCCTTATCAAGCCCTTCCGAAAAGTAGGATCTGCATCGCCCGCAATGCAGAGACAGGTGAAATCATGAGTACGGCCACCCTTGTCTTGGATTCCGATTTGGGTCTTCCTAGTGATTTTATTTACAAAGAAGAAATAGATGCTCTACGGCGGGAAGGTAGGCGTTTGGCGGAGTTTACCTGTCTGGCAGCCAAAAACAATTATTCACCTTTTCATCACCACAACGGACTCTTCTACATCTTTCGTCTTCTTTATCGCTATGCCGTAAGCATGGGTGTGACGGATATCGTCATCTCCATCAATCAGAAGCACGCCTTCTTCTACGAAAAGATATTGCTCTTTCAGCCGGTAGGTCCGGAAAAGGTCTATCACAAGTTGCAAAATGCCCCGGCCATCTTGGAACATCTCGATCTCACCACGGCCAAGGAGGAGTTTCGCAAGGCTTACGAACACTTCGAGGAGGGTCGAGCCTTCTACAACTTTTTCACCGAGCACGGCGAGCTGACGGATCTCCTGGAGCTCATCAAACCCATCAACATGAGCGCCGCCATCTTTCAGGAGTTCTACATCCATCGCACCGGCGCCTGGGATTCCATGGAAATGTCCTTCAAGAGGTTCTTCGGGCGCTACTTTTTCGGCACGGATTTCCATCACAAAGAATTTTCCCCTGAACTGGTGTCTAACCTCTAACCTCCATCCCCTTCACCGGGCGTCCTTCTTGTGTTTTAAAGAGATGCAAACCAGCAAGGAGGACGCCCATGATTCCTCGTTATACCCGACCCGTGATGGCCAAACTCTGGAGCCCGGAAGAGAAACTCCGGGCTTGGTTGATGGTGGAAGTCTTGGCGTGTGAGGCCTGGGCAAAGCTCGGCCGTATCCCTCAGGAAGCCGTGGAAAAGATCCGGGAAAAGACGAAGCACCTCTTGGAAGAGGGCTTTCGCCCCGAAGACGTGGCGCAGGTCGAAGAGATCGAAAAGGAGACCCGCCACGACGTCATCGCCTTTCTCACCTATCTCGAGCGCCTCATCGGCCCCGAGGGGCGCTATCTCCACCTGGGCATGACCTCTTCGGATATGCTCGACACCGCCATGGCCTGGCTCATGAAGAGGGCCATGGAGATCATCCTCGAAGACGTGGACGACCTTCTCGAGGTCCTCAAGCGCCGGGCCTTCGAACACAAGGACACGGTGATGATCGGCCGCACCCACGGGATCCACGCCGAACCCATCACCTTTGGCCTCAAGTTCGCGCTCTGGTTCGAGGAGATGCGCCGGAACAAGAGGCGCCTTGAAGCCGCCCTCGAGACCATTTCCTACGGAAAGATCTCCGGCGCCGTGGGCACGTTTGCCCACGTGGAGCCCGAGGTGGAGGCCTACGTGTGCGAGAAGATGGGGTTAAAGCCTGCCCCCGTGTCCAACCAGGTCATCCAGCGTGATCGCTACGCCGAGTATATGGCGGCCCTGGCCGTGCTCGCCGGCACCGTGGAAAAGATCGCCACGGAGATCCGGCATCTGCAACGGACGGAGGTCCTCGAGGCGGAAGAGTATTTCCACAAGGGGCAAAAGGGCTCCTCGGCCATGCCGCACAAGAGGAACCCCATCCTTTCCGAGAACCTCTGCGGCCTGGCGCGGCTCGTGCGCGGCTATCTCTTCCCGGCGCTGGAAAACGACGCCCTCTGGCACGAAAGGGACATCAGCCATTCCTCCGTGGAACGCGTGATCGTGCCCGACGCCACCACCGCGGCGGACTTCATGTTGCGCCGCCTGACGGGGATGCTCGACAAGCTCGTGGTCTATCCGGAGCGAATGGAAAAGAACCTCAACCTCCTGCGGGGCCTGATCTATTCCCAGCCCTTGCTGCTCGCCCTTACGGAGAAGGGTCTCCCGCGGCAGGAGGCCTACGTGCTGGTGCAGCGGCGCGCCATGGAGGTGTGGGAGGATCCGCAAAAGACCTTCCGGGAGGTCGTCTTCTCCGATCCGGACATCACCAAACATCTGAGCCGGGAGGAACTCGAAAAGATCTTCGATCTCAAGCACTATCTGCGCCACGTGGACACCATCTTTCGGAGGGTCTTCGGATGAGGCCCTTTCCCGTGGTTTCGGCCTTCATCCAGCGCGATTCGCGCATCCTGCTGGCCAGGCGTCCGGAGGGAAAGCTCCGCGGCGGGTTGTGGGAGTTTCCCGGGGGAAAGCTCGAGGAGGGGGAGAGCCCGGAAGAGGCGCTCAGGCGGGAAATAAAGGAAGAGCTGGGCGTGGAAGCCGAAGTAGGCCGCCTTCTCGCCGAGGTTGAGCATCGGTATCCGGAGGTGTACATCCGGCTCTTGTGTTACGAGACCGCGATCCAGGGCGAACCCCGCCCCCTCGAGGGGCAGACGCTTTCCTGGTTCTTGCCGCACGAGATAGACGACCTGCCGCTGGCCCCTGCGGACCGGAAGCTCTGGTCCGTTATCAAGGGGAAGGTCCTGAAAAACTCCTGATTTTCAAGACGGCTCATAGGGGGGCCGAAAGTTGTGGCAGGAGGTTGGGATGGCCCCCCAAGAAGCCCATATCCTCATTGTGGACGACGACACCAGCCTGAGAGAGTTCTTGGAGATCTTTCTCTCCAAGGACGGCTATCAGGTGGTGACTGCCGGCGACGGGGAAGAGGCCCTTAATCTCCTCGAGCGCCTCCCCGTTGATCTGGTTCTCGCCGATATTCGGATGCCCAAACTCGACGGCATCTCGTTCCTGCGCGAGTTGCGTCGCAAGGGGCTCCATCTGCCGGTGATCATGATCACGGCCTACGCCTCTCTGGACTCCGCGGTGGAGGCCAAGAGGGAAGGGGCCTTTGACTACGTCTCCAAGCCCTTCAAGCTGGAAGACCTGCGCAACCTCATCCGCAAGGCCCTCGACAGACACGTCAAGGAACAGACCACCCCCCTGGGGGAGACGGACTTCCTGGGCATTATCGGGCACAGTCCGGCCATGCGGCGCATCTTCGAGATGCTCCCCCGCGTGGCCGAGGCCCCTTCAAACGTCCTCATTACCGGCGAATCGGGTACGGGCAAGGAGCTGATCGCCCGGGCCATCCATCAGCTCTCTCCCCGGCGCGACAAGCCCTTCGTCGTGGTCAATTGCGGGGGCATTCCGCCCAATCTCCTGGAATCAGAGCTCTTCGGTTACGTAAAGGGGGCCTTCACCGGGGCCACGAAGGACAAACCGGGCCTCTTCCTCCAGGCCCACGAGGGCACCATCTTCCTCGACGAGGTGGGCGAGCTTCCGCCTGAGCTCCAGGTGAAGCTCCTGAGGGTGGTCCAGGAAAAGACCATCATGCCCCTGGGTTCCACCCAGGAGATCCAGGTGGACGTGCGCATCATCTCCGCCACCAACCGGGATCTCGAGGCCGAGGTGCTCGCCGGAAACTTCCGGGAGGACCTCTTCTATCGGCTGAACGTCATCTCCCTCGTCCTCCCTCCGCTTCGGGAGCGCAAGGAGGACATCCCCATCCTGGTGGACCATTTCCTGCGGAAGTACGCGGCCAAGATGGGAAAAAAGATCGAGGGCATCTCCGACTTCGCCCTCAAGGCCCTGATGGAATACGACTTTCCGGGAAACGTGCGCGAGCTCGAAAACATCATCGAGCGTTCGGTTGCACTTGAGTCAGGGCCTCTCATCCTTCCGGAGAGCCTCACCCTTTGCAACCGCCGGCCCAAGGAAAAGAAGAAAGACGGCTTCGAGGTGGAGCTTCCCGAAGAGGGCCTCAATCTCGAGGATTTCCTGGCCCAGATAGAGGTCTCTCTCCTCAAGCAGGCCCTGGCCCGGACCCACGGGAACAAGACCGAAGCCGCCAAGTTGCTCGGTCTCAACTTCCGCTCCTTCCGTTATCGCCTGGCGAAATATGGTCTCTCATGAACGTTGACGCCCGGACCCAGATCAGGTTCCAGTACTTGCGGCTGTTCCTCCTCCTGGTCGGGACCATCTTCTGGCTCATCTCCTTCAAGCACGACAGCTTCCTCGAACCCCGTCTGGGGCTGATCTTCATCCTCTTCTGGCTGGAGACGGGCCTCGTCTTCTGGCTGGCCAGGCGCTTTTCCTGGTCCAAGGTCATTTACTTCGAGCTCATCGCCGACTTCGTACTGGTAAACGCCCTCATCCTGGGCACGGGCGGCAGGGAGAGCCCCTTTGTCTTCCTCTATCCCCTCTTCATCTTCGTGGCGAGCCTTCATCTGGGGCACCGCCGCGCGGATTTCTTCATCCTTTCGTGTCTTTTGGCCTATTCGAGCATCTATTGGTTGCAATCCCCCCGCGTAGCCATTGACTCCCAGTCGTTGTTGCCCTTCTTCGTCTCCCTGGGGGCCATGGGGGTTTCGGGTTTCCTCGCCCTGCGTCTGGCAGACGAGCTCGCGCACACCAAACGCCGGGCCGCGGAGACCGAAGCGGCCCTCTTCCGCGTGGAGGAGCTCCATCGGCACATCTTGCGCTCCCTGGCCTCGGGGCTCATCATCACCGACCTTCGGGGGCTCATCATCTCGGCCAACAAGCGGGCCGAGGAGATCCTCGGGCATTCCCTTGAGGGGAAACACATCCAGGAACTCTTCGGAGGCCTGAGCCTCTGCGAGGATCAGGAAAGGTGCGAACTGGTCCTGGACAACGGCGAGCGGAAGTATCTGGGCTACAGCCTTTTTCCCTTGCGCGACGAAAGGGATGAGGTCTTTGGTTACGGCTTCCTCTTCCAGGACATCACCCGCATCAAGGAGCAGGAAGCAAGGCTGAGGAGGGCCGAACACCTCGCGGCCCTGGGGACCATGGCCTCGGGTTTGGTGCACGAGATCAAGAACCCGCTGGCTTCCATCTACGGCGCCGTGGAACTGCTCAAGGAAAACAAGTTGGTCCGGCCCGAAGGGGAACGCCTGGTAAGGATACTTGACCGCGAAAGTCGCCGTCTCGACAAGCTGGTCTCGGACTTCCTGCTCTTCGCGCGCCCCACGCAGGGCGAGGCCCGCGAGATCCCCCTCGTCGAACTCCTCGAGGAAATCTACGAAGAGCTCAAGATCGGCCATCCGGAGTGCTGCTTCTCCTTTGAGATCAACCTCCCCCCGAACCTGCGCCTCTTGGTGGAGCCCGGTCGCTTCAAGCAGGTGCTCCTCAATCTCTGCCTTAACGCCATCGAGGCTTCCTCCGGTCCGCTCAATCTCCGCGTCTCCTTCGACCTGGAAGACGAGTACGGCGTGCTCGAAATCCAGGATGACGCCGGGGGAATTCCCGAGGAGATCCTCCCCCACATCTTTGAACCATTTTTTACCACCAAGTCCGAGGGCACGGGCCTCGGGCTTTCCGTGGTCCACAGCCTGGTGAGCGCCTGGGGCGGAAAGATAGAGATAAAGCCGCTTTCCAACGGGACGATCTTTCGCCTCTTTTTGCCCGCCGGGATGATCCTCATTTCCTGAGCCGACTCTCCCCGGTCCACACCTCGATTTCTCTAAAGAAACGGGCCCTTGAGGCCGTTTCGTGTTTCTTAATTTCCACTTTGTACCACCCTAAATTTGCCCCTCAAACGCAAGATATTGTTGTCTTCGCAAGGTCTTGGCCCAACATATTCCACTCAAGATTTTGCTTGACTTTTACGATCAGTTCTTACTAGCTTCAGAGGTGGAAGAAAGTGGTACAGAGTGGTCGGAGGTGGTTGATTGCGGTTCCGGGGCCGTTCGAGCCATACGCTGGACAACAAGGGGCGCTTGAGCATCCCGGCGCGCTTTCGCGAGGTGATAAAGAACGTGTACGGAAACTCGAACCTCATCATGACCAATACGCCTTCGTGTTTGCTCGTCTATCCCTGGCAGGTGTGGCAGGAGCTCGAAGAAAAGCTTCTCATGTCGCCTGTGGATCCCCCGGAACTGAGGAGGTTTAAGCGCTATTTCCTTGGCTCGGCGGAAGAGTGTGTACCAGATCGGCAGGGACGCATCCTTATCCCCGCGCACTTGCGGGAAGAAGCCGGAATCAATCGAGAGGTGATTCTTGTTGGGATGCTCAATCACTTTGAAATCTGGAGCCCGGAACGGCTTGAAGCCGAATTCAAACGAGCTCGCGAAGACTTCGACGAGCTCGACGCCAAAGTGCACGAAATCCTCAGAGGTCCCACGGCATGAGCCGGTACTCCTCGAAGAGGTCCTAGATTGGCTTCAGGTAAGTCCCGGTAAGGTCTACGTGGACGGCACCGTGGGGCTTGGCGGGCATAGTGCAGCCATCTTGGAGCGTTCCGCTCCCGATGGATTCTTGATCGGTTTCGAGTGGAACGAGGAATCGTTTGCCCTGGCCAAGGAGCGGCTGGCCCCCTTCTCGGGCCGGTTCCTAATGGTGCGCGAAAACTTCGCTCATCTGAAAGAGGTCCTGGAAGAGCTCGGAAAGGTGCCGGTGGACGGCATCCTCGTTGATCTCGGGGTCTCTTCCTTCCTGCTCGAAGGAAGCGGCCGCGGCTTCAGTTTCTTGCGCGACGAACCCTTGGACATGCGGATGGACAATCGTCAGAACCTGACGGCCAAGGACTTGGTCAACCAGCTCTCCCCGCTCCAGCTCGAGGAGCTCATCCGCTCCTTCGGGGAGGAGCGGTTTGCCCGGCGCATCGCCCGCGCCATCTGCGAGGCGAGACGCAAGTCGCCCATTCGTTCCAGCAAGGAGCTGGCGGAGATCGTCCTTCACGCGGTGCCGCGCGGGCGGGAGAAAAAGATCCATCCCGCGACCAAGACCTTTCAGGCCCTGAGAATGGCGGTCAACCAGGAGCTCGAAAACCTCAAGCGCTTCCTGGAGACCGCCCCGGACGTGCTGCGACCGGGAGGGAGACTGGTCGTCATTTCTTTCCATTCTCTTGAGGATCGTCTGGTCAAACACGCTTTTCGAAGTGACGAGCGCTTGCGGGTCCTCACCAAGAAGCCGGTGACTCCCTCAAAGGAAGAGATCGCTCGCAACCCGCGGGCCCGAAGCGCCAAACTTCGAGTGGCAGAACGGATTTAGGAGGTAACAGATGGCGGCGGTCTATACTTTTTCGCCTCGTTCTTCATCTTCTTCCAATAAACGCGTGGGGCTTTCCCTCAACCTGTTTCACGTCCTGGCCCTGGTGGTCGTTGGCTTCCTGGCCATCCTGCTCCTGGCCGGCGGCGTGCTCCTGACGAAGGAGTACCTGCGGGTGCGCCATCTCCGCCAGGAAGTGGGGCTTCTTCAGGCGCAGACCAAGGATCTGTCCGCCGAGTACGAGCGCCTCACCGCCAAGGACGTGGTCTTCCGCAAGGCGCGGGTCCTCGGGCTCCATCTGCCCAAGAAGGAACAGGTCGTGAGGGTGAGATGAAACGCGTTGCGGTTTTGGCCCTTCTTCTGGGGGTGATCTTCCTCCTCACGCGCGGGGTCTCGGGACTCCTCAACCGCGCCGAGCCCCCGAAGAAGGCCACCGGCTATCAGGAACATCACCTGGGGGAGATCTACGACGTCGAAGGGCGTCTTCTGGCCGAATCGGTGCCGGTCAAGGGGCTCACCATCCTGCCCCAGGCCTTCCAGCCCGAGGAGGAGGCCCTTCTCCTCCTCTCCAAGGCCACGGGCAAGCCGCCCTCGGCCCTCACGGTCTTTTTGTCCGAGGGCAAAGACTTCCTCTATCTTCCGCCCGGGCTTTCGGACGAGGTCATTTCGCGGCTGGAAAGGCTCGAGGGGGTCTTCGTCAGGCGCTATTTCGAGCGCCGCTATCCGTTTTCGGAATTTCGACCCCTCATGGGGCGTAGCGACTCCGGGCTCATCGGGGTCGAGGCCTACTATCGGCGCCTCCTCTCCCGTCCGGAGACCAACCTGCGCCTGGCCGTCAAGCTCGAATCGGAAGAGGCCCTCCGCGCCGACGTGAAACGCGCCATGCGGCTCCTGCGCGCCGAGGCCGGCGGAGGCATCATCCTCGACCTCCGTTCCGGCCGCGTCAAGGCCATCGTCTCCGAAGGCGGGCTCGATCTCCTCTCCTCGGACATCTCCCTGGCCGCCCTCGAGGAGCCTTTTGAAGAAGCCTACGAAGATAGTATGTTTGAAAACGAGGGCGACTTCCTGCGGGCTCTGGGCTTCGGTGAACCCACGGGCATAGACCTGCCCGGGGAGGACGTGGGAGTTCTTCCTCTTGAGGTCTCCTCCTTCGAGGACGTGCTCGTCTCCCCCATCCAGCTCGTCAGGGCTCTGGCGGCCATCGCCACCGGAAAGCTCCACTCTCCCAAGCTCGTGCTCGAGGTCCAGAGCGGCGAGGAACACTATCAACTGGCCACCACCCAGGAGGAGATCGATGATCTCGTGCCTCGCGAAAAGGGAGGTGCCTGGTGGTGGGGTGGGAGTCGAAAGGCCGGCGCCTTTCTCTTGGCGGGTCTTTATCCCCGCCAGAAGCCCACGCTGGCTTATCTTCTCTACGTGAAGGGAGTCAAGGTGTGGGGGCTTCCCTGCTACTACACCCGTTTCATTCCGAAGAGCCTTCGACTGGCCAAGACGAGGACCCTCGCGAGGGCTCACAAGAAGCCGGAGGCTTCTGCCGGAAAGGCCGCGGTCATGCCCGACGTGAGGGGGCTCACCCTGAAGGAAGCCCTTGAGCACCTGGCCCCTCTCGGCCTCAAGGTCAGTTTTTCCGGTTTCGGGGTCACGGTCAGGCAGTGGCCGGCTCCCGGGGCCTCTCTCAAAAAAGTCAAGGAGTGTTACCTAGTCCTGAAATGAAGTTCGGAGAGTTGCTGTCCTCGTTCGCTCCCCTGGAGTTGCGAGGGGAGGAAAGAGACATCCTGGGCGTGACGGACGATTCGCGGGAGGTGGCTCCCGGATGGGTCTTCGTGGCCCGTCGGGGCACCGGCGTGGACGGCCACGACTTCGTGTCCGACGCCCTGAAGCGGGGGGCCGCGGCCATCGTGGCCGAAAAGGAGCTCGATCTCCCGGCCGAGGTGGCCTTTGCCAGGCTCCGGGACACGCGCCACGTGGTGGGCAGACTGGCCGCGGTCTTCTACGGACATCCCGAAAGGGCCCTTTCTCTCGTGGGCATCACCGGGACCAACGGAAAGACCTCGGTTTCCTGGTTCCTTAAAGAGCTCCTTGAAAAATGCAACGTAAGGTCCGGTCTTTTGGGGACGATTTCTTACTTCTTGGGGGAGAAGGTCCTTCCGGCGCGGGAAACGACCCCCTCGGCCGCGAGGATCTTTTCCTATCTCGCCCAGATGCGCGAGGCCGGACTCACCCACGCGGTGCTCGAGGTCTCCTCCCACGCCTTGGATCAGGGGCGGGTGGAGGGGCTTTCTTTCGACGTGGCCGCTTTTACCAATCTTTCGCGCGACCATCTCGACTATCACGGGGATCTCGAGACCTACTTTGCGGCGAAGCGCAAGCTCTTTTCCCGGTATTTGAAGGCCCAGGGTCGGGCGGTGATCAACATCCGCGACCCGTGGGGACGAAGGTTGCTTGAAGGGCTGAAGGTGCCCGTGACTAAGGTAGGGGAGGACCTTTCCGGGGAGATCGTGGCAAGGACCCGGGAAGGGTTGGTCCTTCGTCTCCGCCATGGGAGAGAGGAGCGGGAGGTCTCCACGCGCCTTTTCGGCGACTTTCAACTGGAGAACCTTCTCGTGGCTGCGGGATGTGCCTTGGCCCTGGGCCTTTCTTTCTCCGAAGTTTCGCAAGCCCTCGAGGGGATGTCCGCGCCCCCGGGGAGGCTTGAATGGGTGGCTTCTCCGGCGCAGGGGGCGCTGGTCTTCGTGGACTACGCGCACACTCCCGAGGCCTTGCGCCGGGCGCTGGAGAGCCTCAGACCCTACGCTTCGGGGCGGCTCCTGGTGCTTTTCGGTTGCGGCGGAAACCGGGACCAGGGAAAACGCCCGGAGATGGGCCGCATAGCCGAGGAGATGGCCGACCTGGTCATCCTCACCTCGGACAATCCGCGTTTCGAGGACCCGGAGGCCATCATCGCCGACATCGTCCGGGGGATGAGCACGAAGCCGCTCATCAGGACGGATCGCCGGCAGGCTCTTGCGCTCGCCCTCGAGATCCTGCGTCCCGGAGACGTTCTCCTGGTTGCGGGCAAGGGGCACGAGGACTATCAGGAGGTTTGCGGTCAGCGCCATCCCTTTTCCGACCGGGAGGTCATTCGGGAAATTCTTCTCACGGAGGCGGCATGATCACTACGGAACAGGTCGTTAGAGCCACTGGGGGCATCCTTCTCAACGGGGACATGAACATCCCCTTCAGCGGGGTCTCGCACGATTCGCGCACCATAAAGCCCGGGGAACTCTTCGTGGCCATCAGGGGGCCGCGCTACGACGGCCATCGGTTCGTGCTGGACGCCTTCTCCCGTGGGGCCAAGGGGGCCCTCGTGGAGTACTGGCCGGAGGACATCAACATCTTTGAGCTTCATCGGGCCCTTTCCATCATCAAGGTGCCGGACACGCGCCGCGCCCTCGAGGACCTTGCGGCTTACTGGCGCAAGCAACTCGGCGCCAAGGTCGTGGCGGTGACCGGCTCCTGCGGCAAGAGCACCACCAAGGAGATGATCGCCTCCCTCCTTGCCCCGCACTTCCGCGTGGCCAAGAGCCCGGGCAACTGGAACAATCTCATCGGGGTGCCGCTCTCCATTCTCAACACGCCTCCGGAGACCGAGGTCCTGGTGCTCGAGCTCGCCACCAATCGCCCGGGAGAGATCGCCAGGCTCACGGAGATCGCCTCCCCGGACGTGGCGGTCCTCGTCTCGGTCCATCCCTCGCATCTCGAGGGCCTGGGAGACTTCGAAGGGGTGCTCAAGGAGAAGCTGGCCCTTTTCGAAAAGGCCCCTTCCAACGCCGTGCTCGTCTATCCGTACGATCAGGAGGAGGTCAGGAACCGCGCCCGGGACATCTGCCAGAACCGCGTGGCCTGGTGCCTTTCCTTTGGGCTGGGCGAAGGGGCCAACGTGCGCGCCAAGGACCTCGAATTTTCAAAGGAGGGCACGGCGTTTCGCCTCGTCTTCCGCGACCGGGAGGCCCCGGTGAGGCTCCCCCTCCTCGGGGAGCACTTCGTCCGGGACGCGCTGGCGGCTGCGGCGGCGGCTCTTGCCCTGGGGCTTTCCTTCGAGGAGGTGGCTCGGGGCCTCTCGCAGGTGGAGACCCTCTCCCGTCGCCTGGAGATGCGCTCCCTCGGCCCGCATCTCCTCCTTGACGACACCTACAACGCCAACCCGGCCTCCCTCGAGGCCGCCTGTCAGGTGGCTTCGAAGCTCAAGGACGGCTTCTCCAAGGCCATCGCCGTGGTGGGCGACATGAAAGAACTCGGGGAGGCCTCAAAGGAGCTTCACGAAGAAGCCGGCCGAAAGCTCGCGCAGGTCTTCGACCGGGTTTTCGCCGTGGGGGAGGAGGCGGCGGCTCTGGCCTCGGCCGCCGGGTCCAAGGCCCGCCACTTCCAGAGCAAGGAAGAGCTGTTGGAGGCCCTGAAGGGAGAGCTCGAGGAACCTTCTCTCGTCCTGGTCAAGGGTTCCCGGGCCATGAAGATGGAAGAAATCGTCTCTGCCCTAGAGGAGGCTTACGGTTAGATGCTCTATCATCTGCTCTATCCGCTGCACAAGTGGCACGTCGCCTTCAACGTCTTCCGCTACATCACCTTTCGGACCATTTACGCCATCATTACCGCCGGGCTCATCGTCTTCTTCCTCATGCCGCCCTTCATTCGCTTTCTGCGCAAGCGGCAGTTCGGTCAGGTGATCCGGGAGGTCGGTCCGGACCACGCCCACAAGGCCGGCACCCCCACCATGGGAGGCGTGGTGATCACCGCGGCGGTGGTGGGGACCGTGCTCCTCTGGGGAAACCTGACCAACCTCTATCTGTGGTTGGCCCTCGGGGTTTTTACGGGCTTTGCCGCCATCGGCTTCTACGACGACTGGCGCAAGGTCAACAAAAAGCG
>JAADCO010000163.1 GCA_013154385.1 Thermodesulfobacteriota bacterium | reverse complement strand
GGGGCAGAAGGGTGTTATGGCAGGGGTCATTTCTTTAACGCACGAAATTTATTGTTCTTTCTCTTCTTTACCAACAGCGGAAAGATAGGCCGTACATTCGGCCCGCTTTTCCGGAGGGCAACCTACGATACTCCAGCAGGGGGCGTATTTGAGGATCTCCTTGATTCCCGCAATGTTGAGCCCTTTTTCGTGGATCATCTTCCGCAGACAATTGATCCACTGGATATTGTCCATAGAATAGTAGCGCCTGGTCCCCCGGCGCACGGGTTTGATGAGGCCTTCTTTTTCATAGATGCGAAGAGTTCGGGGATGGATATCAAGAAGCTTGGCTGCTGTCCCAATGGAAAAAATAGCTTTGTCACGCTTCATGTTTTTCCTCCTCTAATATTCTTGAGCGGTGGCCCATCTTCAGGGCCACCGCTTCTCATCCTTAGTGATGCTCCCGGTCTTCAAAGACTCCGGCGAAGTAGCGCTCGCCGAGCAAGAAAGCCGTCACCATCAGGCCCACCGCACCGAGAAAGACGAGGATCTCGGCCCCGGACGGGGTGTAGTGCAAGTACTTGGGGATACCCTCAAAGAGACCGTAGAAGGGATGGACGATCTGCCCGGCAATGACCAGGTCGTACCTCTGGAAGAAGGCCCCGATGAGGGTGATCAAGGCCGCCAGGAACATAGCGTGAACGTTCCGCAAGCCGCCCGTGGCCAAGATGATGATCGGGGCCACCAGACCAAGGGCGATCTCGAAGAACCAGAAGTTGAAGGAAAGCGGACCGCTCAAAAGGGCCATGGCGGCGAGCTTTCCGGCGTCAGAACCTCCGGTGAAGATGGCCAGGAACCTCCAGATGGTGGCCAGGGCGATGGCCACGAGGAACAGGAGGAGGACCTTACCGGCCGCAGAAGTCGCCCGCTGCATCTGGTCATCCATGGGCTTGTGCCGCACTTCATAAGCAATGTAGTTGAAGACGATGAGAGCCGCAGCCCCGGTCATCAGCGCGGAAGCAATAAAGTAGATGGGGAGCTGGCTTCCGTACCAGAAGGGACGGGCCGCGATGAGGGCGAAAACTGCGCCCAGATTGGTGTTGGCCGCAATTTCAGAAAGGGCACCCAAAAGCCCGAGGGCAAAAGCTATCTTGTATTTCTTGGCGATAATAAGGGCAAATTCAAGGATCATGAAGGCCACACACAGGCCGTAAAGTGCGCCCATCCACATGATGTTGGAAGTGAGATTGGGCGTGATCATCATCCAATACATCCGCCAGGGATTTTCAAGTTCAAGGCCGATGATGGCGAAACCACTGATAATGGCGGCAATGGACAGAAAGAGCGACCTATTCGAAAGCGGCAAGAGAGAAGTGCCACCGAAGAGATGCCCCAGGAAAGAAAGGATACAAAGCCCCGTGGACATGATGGCAAAGTAAATGTAGCCGGCGATCAATAGGCCCCACGGCATCTCGCGAAAGACGTTGTAGACGTGATGATGACCCTTGATCAGGGCATATACTCCCGTTCCCAAACCAACAACCGTTAGCAAGAAGAACAGAATGGTAAGTAGAGTTATTCGTGGTGTGGCAAAAGAAAGGTCGACTTCAAAAGGCTTTAAAACTTCTACGCGGGTCTCAGCCATGGTTCATTACCTCCTTTCTGGATTGATAGGTTTTCAACTTCGTTTATTTTTATGATTGCTGCTGAAGCCCTCTTTCGAGCCCCTGTGCCTCTCTCTAAGAGCCAGGGGCTTTTCTTTTGGTGGTTCCCTTTCCTTGCAAAAATCCTTCCACTTCATCTGTTCTCCCCCCTTTCCTCTTCGAGCCATTTGGGAATGGAAAAGGTGGCCAAGAAAGTCGGGATCGCGGCAAAAGGCCCCAAGGCCAAAAAGAGAAGGAAGCAAATTGAGCCCAAAACGGCTTCTTGAACCTTCGTCCCGGCCTTGCTTTCGGCTTTGGAGGTTGCCTGGGGATGAAAGGGCCAGAGGTGCTTGATGGTTTGGATGGTTTTCATTTTTCCCCTCCTTTCCCGAAAAGAGGGGAATAACGCTGCTGAAGCCCTCTTTTCGGAATTATCTTGCTCTTTGAGAGTTTGACTTTCTTTTTTCTATTTTTTCTTTCTTCCTATCGCCTTCACTTAATAGGTAGTGCACATTTCATGCCAAACTCCCAAATCCAAAAAGCAAGTTCTCTTGCCCTAGAAAATCAAGGAAATCGTCACAAAGATGGTGGAGGCAAAAGTTGACAATGGAATTTCATAGGGCGCAAAATGCGCAAGGGGTGGGCGCAAAACGCGCCCAATCGATGGGGTTCAGGGAGGGCATTTCCAAGTTCGACTTCCGGAAAAGGGGGTATTGGGCTTGTCCTGCTTTCCTGGAAGCGGGCTTATATTGCGCCCTGTTCAAGAATTCCGTATTTCTTGAGTTTCCGGCGAAGGGTATCCTTTGAGATTCCCAATTCCCTGCAAGTGGCCATTTTCTTCCATTTGTTACGTTTGAGGGCCTCGATGATGGCCTGCTTCTCGATCTCCTCCAGGGTCATGGGGCGGGAGGGAAGGGGACGTTGCTCCTCGCGCTTGATCAGATACTCCGGCAGGTGTTCGGGATAGATGATCCCTTCCTTACAAACGATGAAACAGTATTCGATTATGTTTTCGAGCTCCCGCACATTTCCCGGAAAATCGTAATCCATAAGAATCTTTAAGGCTTCTTCGGAAATTCCGATTATGTTGCGCCCCTTGCTCACCCTGAACTTTTCAATGAAGTATTCCGCAAGCAGGGGAATGTCTTCTTTCCTCTCGCGCAGGGGCGGCAAATGGATGCGCGCCACGTTCAGGCGATAGAAGAGGTCCTGGCGGAACTTTCCCTCTTCCACCAAGGTCTCCAAATCCTGGTTGGTCGCCGCGATGATGCGCACGTCCACCTTCTCCGGTTTGCTCGCTCCGAGCGGCTCGTATTCCTTGGTTTCAAGCACCCGCAGGAGCTTCACCTGGAGAGAGACGGGGATCTCCCCCACTTCGTCCAGGAAAAGCGTGCCCCCGTTGGCCATGGCAAAACGGCCGGGCTTGTCCTTCTTGGCGTCGGTAAAGGCACCGGCCTTATAGCCGAAGAGCTCGCTCTCCAGGAGCGTTTCCGGGATGGCCGCACAGTTTACCGCCACAAAGGGCTTGTCCTTACGCGGGGAAAGATCGTGGATGGCCCGGGCGAAGACTTCCTTTCCCGTACCGGATTCCCCGGTGATGAGCACCGTGCTGTCGCTTTCGGCGATGTCCGGCAGGATGTCCAGGATGCGCTTGATCTTGGGGCTCTTGGAGATGATGTCTCCGATCTGATAGCTCTTGTTCAGCTCCTTCCTGAGGGTGAGGATCTCGCTCAAATCTCGCACCGTCTCCACCGCGCCGAGGAGCCTTCCTTCGCTGTCCCGCAGCGGGGCCACGGTGATGGAAACGGGTATCTTTCGCCCTGATTTGTGCGTGATGTAGGTGTGCTTGTTGGTGATCTTCTTTCCCTCTTTGATGGCCGCCACGATGGGGCAGTCCAGGTCGCAGATCTCCGTGCAAACGATGTCGCAGCAGGGTTTTCCCAGGGCTTCCAGCAGGGAATAGCCCGTAAGCTTCTCCATCGCCGGGTTGAAACAGATGATGTGGAAGTGATTGTCAACGGAAAACACGCCGTCACCGATGTTCTCGAGGACGGTCTTCATCTGGAGCTCGAAGCTCACGTCTCTGAAGATCTCCATGGCCCCCACGAGTTCGCCCTTGATGAAGAGGGGGCTCGCCGTCACTTCCACGGGAAACTGGGTGCCGTCAGCCCTCGTCATGAAAATGCCGGAGCGCTTGATGGTCTTCCTTTCCTTGATGCTCTTGAGCAACACGCAGCTTTCGCCGCAGATGTTGGTCTTGAAGACCTCATCGCAATACTTGCCGATAACCTGATTGCCCGCGTAACCCGTGAGCTTTTCGGCCATCTTGTTGAAGATGGAAATGCGAAACTGCTGATCAACGACGAAGAGGGCTTCCCCCAGGCTATCGAGGAGGTCGTTGACGAAAACCGTGGGGAACCTTTCGTTCAGGGTGAGGATGATGGAAACTACCTTGCCGTTGTCCTTGAGAGGATAGAGACTGACGTAAACCGCCTTGTCGTAACCGTTTCCGCGCAGAAAGATGGGATGCTGGAGGACGATGTCGCCCTTGGCCATCTGCTGTTTGATGATGACGCAGAGTTCCTTTTCGGAGGCGTTATCGAAGACCCGATAGCAGGGCTGGTTGAGGACTTCCTCCTTGGACTTGTTGAGAATCTTCGAGGCGGCTTTGTTGAAACAAACTACACGGAATTGATCGTCAACCAGGATGATCCCTTCCTGTAGCTTGTCTAAGACCTCCTCCAGATCTTTTTCGATCATTCTCTATCCTCCGGAGCGAAACTATTTCGAGAGCTCCCTTCCGTAAAAACTTTTCAACTCTTTTGTCAAGATATTTTAACAAAAAAGGGGAGCCTTCAAAGCTCCCCCAGAGAAAACAGAAGTTTTTGGACAAAATCAGCTAATGATGCCCTTCAGAAGAGGATTCACCTTCTCCGGATTTCTGTTGCAACCGCTGCCAGCCCAAAACACCGATGTGGCAGGTGGTGCACTTGCGATTGGCGGGAAAGGCCATTTCACCGTTGTGACAGGCACCGCAGTACTTGCCCTGATAGAGGGATTCCATGTTGAAGTCCTCGTTCTCTTCCGCCGTGCCCGCCGCCATCTCGAACAACTCGTCGTGACAGTCATCGCAGCTGAGACCGGCATCTTCGACGTGTTTCTTGTGATCGAAGATCACCGCCTTCACCGGCTTGGTGAAGATGATGGGCTCTTCGGGATATTCCTCTTCATCCTGCCCGAACAAAGGCTGATAGAAAGCCAGAGAAAAGACAAAGACCAAAAGCAACAGAAGCCAACGTTTCATAACCGCCTCCTCACACTTTTTAACCAAGGCCATCAATGGTGTAGAAGACATTGGGCCTCGCTCCGGTTTCCGGCCGCAAGACCCAGACGACTCGATCCGGATCGTGGACCAGCTTGTAGACCTTGCTGTTGGGATCAGAGAGATCGCCGAAGTTACGCACGCCAGCAGGACACGCCGCCGCACAAGCGGTCAGCTTCTCTCCCTTGGAAAGACGGGACTCCCAACAGAAATCGCACTTGTCCACCGCCCGTCTCTCTTCGTTGAAGTAGCGCATGTCGTAAGGACAGGCCACCATGCAGGTCTTACAGCCGATGCACTTCTTCGGGTTCATGCGCACGATGCCCGTCTTCTTGTCCTTGAAGGTGGCCTTGGTGGGGCAGACCCGCACGCAGGGCGGGATGTTGCAATGGTTGCAGAGAACGGGCATGAACTGCCTGGCGTACTCGTTTGGCCCCACCTTCAAACGCCGCTCAAAAATCTTCGTCCGCCAGCCGTAGGGCGGAACGTGGTTGGTCTTCACGCACGCATCCATGCAGAGCTGACAATCCACGCACCGATCCGTAATGATGACCATCGAATAGTGGGGCTTGTAGGGATACTTGTCCACGTAATCCGGGGCCGCCCCGAAGACCTCCTGGGCCCTGGAAACCACGGAAAGGATGGTGCCCCCGGCAAAGACTCCCGTCACCTTCAAACCGATCTTGAGAAAAGACCTCCTCTCTTCTATCGGGAGATGTTCAACCCCTTCGTTCTTCAGACTTTTCAACCATTCGCCAAATCTTTTGAGATCCATGAGTCTCACCCCTTAAACTCCTAAATTTCAAAAAAGGCCCCCGAAAGGGGGCCTTCGATTTTCAGCCGATGAACGTCATCTTACTTCTTCTTGTGGCAACCGTTGCACTTGGTGGGAGCGTTGGGATGCTTAGCCGCCATCTGCTTGTGACAACCCTTACAATTGGCATGAAAGGCCTTCATGGGCTTGTTGAGCTTCTTGTTGGGCATGTTGGCGTTGTGGCAGGTCTCACATTTCTCGATCTTCATCCCAGGCTTGTATTCGGAATGACCCGGACCGTGATGGCACTCGGCGCAAGGGATGTTGAGCTCGGTCTGGTGCTTCCAGTGATTGAAAGTAACGTCACCCTTCTTCGAATGAAGAACGATGGTCTCCGGACCCTGACCACCAGCTACGGCAAACCCGTAAAAGGCTAATCCTACCGCCAACCCAACCACCATTCCCAGAATCTTACGCACCATAGTTTACCTCCTCTTTAAAGGTTTGTTACTGGAGCTTAAACCCCTCCATGGGTCTCGTCAAAAAGTATCTCATGCCGGATTTCAGACTTTTTCGCAAATTAGAAAGAAGAAAGGCCATTTTGAAATCAATTTTTTTCGCATCTGTCCGGTTTTAAGATTAGCTGCATGTTCTGTTCAAAAGTTTTGCTTTTGCCTTAAAAGAGCCGGGCCAGCAAAAAGCCCAACTCCATGAGGAGATAGAAGGCCGCCGCGAGAATGATCTGGGAAACGATATCCGCCGGAGAGATGAAGAGGGCCACGAGATAGGCCCCGCCCGCCAGATAGAAGAATCTCTTGTGCCGCACCTGCGCCGGGATGAGGCCGGCCTTGAGCAGCAGGGCCACCACCGCCGGGAGCTGGGCGACCACCGCGGCCACCAGAAGCCCCTTGCCCAGGAAGGAGAGATAGCTCTGGACCCGCAGATAAGGCGTAAAGCGCGCGTAGCCCATGCCCAGGAAGAGCTTGAGCAACGTGGGGAGGATCAGGAGATAGGCCAGGGCCATCCCCCCGAGGGCGAAGATGGTGACGAGGAAGATGACCTTCCGCAGGGCCTTCTTTTCGTGCTCGTAGAGGGCCGGGCTCAAAAAGCGCCAGGCCTGAAAGAGGAGAAGCGGCAGAGAAAGCGCAAGCGCAAGGAAGAACGTGCTCTTGAGCGCCGCCATGATGGCCTCGGGCAGGGTGGTGAAGACGAGATCGAGTTCCCGCGAGGGAAAGGCCCGATGGTAGGGCCAGACGAAAAAGGGGACCAGCCGGGAAAACTGGCTGAAGAGCACCACCCAGACCAAAAAGAGGAACCCGATGAAGATGAGGAGCCTCTTCCTCAGCTCGTCGAAATGGGTGAGGACGGTAAAGTTAGGCCTTTCCATCTTGGGAGGCTTTCTTCTCCTTGGACTTTGCCTCGGAAGGCTCCGCGGCGGAGCCGGTCTCCCGCGGTTTCTCCTTGGGTGGTGTGCGCTTCGTCTCTTCCGGGCTCGGAGGCACGTAGACCTCGCGGAGAAGGGCCTCTTTCACCTTTCTCACCTCGTCTCGGCCCTTTTCCAGCTCGTCCGCCCCCAGTTCGCGTTTCAGTTCGTCGGCGGCCTTGCGCAGTTCGATCACCCAGCGTGCCGCCCCGCGCGCAAGCTCCGGCAGCCTCTCCGGCCCGAGGACGATGAGGGCCACGACAAAGATGACCACCAGTTCCGGAAAACCTATGCCGAACATCACGAAGACCTCAGATAGATTTTGCTCACCTTTCTCCCCAAAAGACAGAGCAACTCGTAACTGATGAGGCCGGCCCGCGCGGCGAGTTCCTCAACCGGGACCTCTCCCCCTTCCCCACCGAGGAGGACGATCTCGTCTCCCGGAGAGACGTCCTTCAGGGCGCTCACGTCAAAGGCCGTGCATCGCATGGAAACCGCTCCCACCACCGGGACCCTTTCTCCCTTCAGCGAGGCGAACCCCCGGTTGGAAAGGGCCCTCAGGTAGCCATCGTCATAGCCTACCGGCACGAGGGCCAATTTCATAGGCCCCTGGCTCCGGTAAAGCGGGCCGTAACCGACCCCTTCGCCCTTGGCCACCTCCTTGACGGAAAGGACCCGCGCCTTGTAGGTCATCACGGGCTTCAGCTTGATCTTCTTGCGGGCCTCCGGCCCGGGATAGACCCCGTAGAGCGCAAGCCCCGGACGCACCAGGTTGTAACGCGCCTTGGCGTCGAGGATGCAGGCCGCCGAATTGGCCAGATGGATGAAACGGGGCCGAAACCCCCGACGCTTGATCTCCTTGAGGGCCTCCTCGAAGAGCGCCTTTTGCTGCCGGGTGATCACGGCGCGCGGATGCTCCCCCGCCGCCAAATGGGACATCACCCCGGAGAGCTCAAGCTGGGGGTTGTCCTCAAGGAGGCTCAGGGCCTGGTCAAGCTCCGACGGATGGATCCCCAGACGGTTCATGCCGGTGTCTATCTTCAAATGAAGGGCCACCTTCTTGCCCTGCCGCTTGCTGAACTCCGCCAGCAAGCGCAGTTGATAAAGGTCGATCACCGCCGGGATGACCCGCAACCGGACTATCTCCGGGAGCCAGGAGGGCTCAAAACCCGAGAGGAGGATCACCGGAAGGGCCAGGCCCGCTTCGCGGATGCGCTGCACTTCTTCAAGATCCGAGAGGCCGAAGCCGTAGACTCCCTCGGCCGCCAAAACCTTGGCTATCGGGATCAGACCGTGGCCGTAAGCCTCGCTCTTGATGACCGGAAGAATGGAGACTTGGGGACCAACCAGCTCCTTAATCGCCTTGAGGTTCTCCCTCAAAGCCTGGAGATCTATTTCCGCCCAGGCCGACCAACGAATATCCGACCCCCTTGTTTTTCTTGGCAATGATACCAACTCTAGTTTTAATTGCTTTTTGCCTTTGCGATAAGGGCCAAAACAAGTTAAAATGATTCTAAACTAGCACATTTTTACACAAGGGGCCGAAAATGACGGGCACGATGTTAGAGGTCCAAGACCTTTGGGTAGAGGTAGAGGGCAAGGAAGTTCTCAAGGGAGTCAGTCTCAACATTCCCGTAGGAGAGACGCACGTCCTGTTTGGTCGCAACGGTTCGGGCAAGACCTCCCTCCTCATGACCATCATGGGGTTTCCGGAGTACAGGGTCCGGCACGGCAAGATCATCTTCAAGGGCGAAGACATCACCCATCTTCCCCCTTACGAGCGGGCCCGGAAGGGCATCGGCATCATGTTCCAGAGGCCGCCGAGCATCAAAGGGGTCAAGTTGCGGGAGTTGCTCGAGCTCTGTGCGCGAGAGAACGGATATCGCATCCAGGAACTGGCGCGCGAATTCGGTTTCGAGGACTTCCTCGACCGTGACGTAAACCTGGGCTTCTCCGGGGGCGAGCTGAAGAAGAGCGAACTCCTCCAGCTCCTGGTCCAGTCTCCAGACCTGGCCCTCCTCGACGAACCGGAGTCCGGGGTAGACATGGAAAACATCGAGATCATCGGCAAGATGATCCGCAAGCTCCTTCAGAAAGACTCCCATCGGCCGCGGCAGAAAAGCGGCCTCATCATCACCCATACCGGGTTCATCCTCAATTACGTTCCGGCTGATCGGGGCTACGTCATGCTCGATGGCCGCATCTATTGTCAGGGCAACCCCCAGGAAATCTTTGAAGGAATCCAAAAACACGGCTACGAGGAGTGTCTAAAATGCCTGAAAAGAATGGAAATTCCGCAGAGTTAGAACTCGAAAAGTTCATCCCGGCCAAGAAAGTCGAAGGACCCAAGTCTCTCGAAGACTTGAGCCCTGAAGAGATAGAACGTTTTCGAGAGGTGGGGGTCGATCCGGAGGAGACCAACCGGCTGGGCACCTTCATCCAGGCCGACTGCCAGGTGCTCTCCTGCCATTGCGAGATGCCCGAAGGGGTGGAGCTCCTGCCGATCACCGAGGCCCTGCGCAAATACGACTGGCTGGCGCGCGACTACCTCTGGAAGGCCGTTCCCCCGGACAAGGACGTCTTCACCAAGATCACCGCAGAGGACCTGGACAACGGCTACTTCATCCGGATCCGCGCCGGAGAGAAGGTCATCTATCCCCTCCAGGCCTGCCTCTACATCCGCACCGACCAGGTGGCCCAGCGCGTGCACAACATCGTCATCGTGGAGGAAGGCGCCGAACTCCACATCATCACCGGTTGCACCACCGGCCCTCACGTGGTGTCCGGGCTCCACATCGGAGTCTCGGAGTTCTACATAAAGAAGGGCGGAAAGCTCACCTACACCATGATCCACGAATGGGGCGAAGGGGTGCACGTGCGCCCGCGCACCGGCATCTGGGTGGAAGAAAAGGGCGTCATGATCTCGAACTACATCTCCCTCGACAAGGTGGGCTCCATCAAGGCCTTTCCCGTCTGCCGCCTCAAGGGCCCGGAAGCCGTGGGGCAGTTCAATTCGGTCGTCGCCGCGCCCCAGGGTTCCTTCCTGGACCTGGGTTCGCGGGTCATCCTCGAGGCCCCGAAGACGCGTGCGGAGATCATCTCCCGCACGGTGTGCTACGGAGGAGAGGTCATCGCGCGCGGACACCTCATCGGCCAGGCCCCGGAGATCAAGGCCCATCTCGAATGTCAGGGGCTCATGCTCTCGGACGAAGGCTACATCATCGCCATCCCCGAGCTTGAGGCCCACCATTCCAACGTTGACATGTCGCACGAGGCCGCGGTGGGTAAGATCGCCCGCGAAGAGATCGAATACCTCATGGCCCGCGGGCTCACCGAAGAAGAGGCCACCAGCCTGGTGGTGCGCGGCTTCCTCAACGTGCGCATCGAAGGCCTCCCCCCCGAGCTCCAGGAGCGCATTGACAAAGCCATCGAAGAGTGCCGCAAGGGCATGTAGGAAGCGAAGGGGCGGTCACGTAACCGCCCCTTTTAACGTCTCATTCAAAATAGTTGATTTTTCCTCATCTTGAAGAAAACCCCTCTTCCTGTTAGAAGCCTTTGCTTAAAACATTCAAATTTCTGTGTAAGGAGGGGCGTATGGCGTCACATGTGATCTGGTTATTTGTCTTCGTTGCTCTTTATTGGACGTACTGTATCTTTTGGGGGGTCAAGGGAGCACGCACCGCCAAGACCGCTTCGGACTACTTCATTGCCGGTCGTAAGATCCCCCTCTGGGTCTTCGTTCTCGCGGCTACGGCTACCTCCTTTTCGGGCTGGACTTTCATCGGACATCCGGGACTCATCTACCGCGACGGTCTCCAGTATGCCTTTGCTTCCTTCTACGCCATCACCATCCCCTTCACCGGGGTCATCTTCCTCAAGCGCCAGTGGATGCTCGGCAAACGCTTCGGTTACGTCACCCCCGGTGAGATGTTCGCCCACTACTACCAGTCGAACATCATTCGGCTCCTCGTGGTCATCGTCGCCCTCATCTTCTCCATCCCCTATCTCGGTCTCCAGTTCCGCGCCTCGGGCTTTCTCTTCAACGTGCTGAGTGACGGCCTCCTCGGGGTCGAAGCCGGAATGTGGCTCCTTTCCATCGTCGTGGTCATCTACGTGATGCTTGGAGGGCTGCGCGCCGTGGCTTACGTAGACACCGCCCAGTGCATCATGCTGGCGGCGGGTATCATCATCATCGGCTTAATTACGCTCAACGCCGTAGGCGGCTGGCACGCCCTCCAGGAAGGCATCTTCAAGATGTCCCAGGTGGACACCAAACTCACGCCCGACGGCTACAGCCACTACGTGGCCATTCCCGGCGTCATCCAGTTCGTCAAATCCGGTCTCAACGCCGTGGGCGGAGCCTGGACGGGCGTCATGATCCTCACCTACATGTTCGCCCTGATGGGCATCCAGTCCGCACCGGCCTTCTCCATGTGGGCCTTCTCCAACAAGAACCCCAAGCCCTTTGCGCCGCAGCAGGTCTGGGCCTCTTCGGCGGGCATCGGTTTCATCCTCATCATCTTCACCGCCATGCAGGGTCTCGGCGGGCACCTCATCGGGGCCGACGCTAAGCTCCTCGAGCTCGGGATCGCCAAAGACGTCCTGAAGCTCGGCAAGGACCTCATGGAGATGCCCGGTAAGCAGGGAATGCTCGTTCCGGCCCTCATCCGCCTCATGGCCGACTCTGCGCCCTGGCTGGTGGGTATCCTTGCGGTCTGCGCCCTGGCCGCCATGCAGTCCACCGGTTCGGCTTACATGTCCACGGCGAGCGGCATGATCACCCGTGACCTCTATCGCTTCTACATCAACCCCGAAGCGACCCACGCCCAGCAGAAGCTCGTGGGCCGCATCGCCGTCTTCCTCATCGCCGGTGCCGCGCTCCTTGTGGCCACCTACTCCAAGGACGCCCTCGTGCTCCTCGGTGGTCTGGCCGTGGCTTACGGTTTCCAGATGTGGCCGGCCCTTCTCGGAACCTGCTACTGGCCCTGGCTCACCCGTCAGGGAATCGTGCTCGGTCTGATCGCCGGTCTCATCGCCGTGACCTGCACGGAGAGCATCGGGCAGAAGTGGCTGGGCATCAAGGCCTGGGGACGTTGGCCGCTCACCATCCACTCCGCCGGTTGGGGTATCATCTTCAACCTGGCCATCGCCATCATCGTCTCCGCCTTCACCCAGGACCCGAAGGCCACCGAGCATCGTCTCAAGTTCCACGCCTTCCTGAAGGAGCACGCGGGCCTTCCGCCGCACAAGAAGAAGCTCGTTCCCGTGGCCTGGGCCATTACCCTCACCTGGTTCTTCTTCGCCATCGGGCCCGGTGCCGTGCTGGGAAACACCATCTTCGGGGACCCGAAGGACATGAGCACCTGGATCTTCGGCATGCCCTCCGTCTGGGCCTGGCAGATCCTCTGGTGGGTGCTCGGTGTCTTCATGATGTGGTTCCTGGCTTATAAAATGGAGATGTCCACCATGCCCGACAAAGAGATCAAGGCCCTGGTGGACGATATTGCCGACCTCAACAAGGCCCGTTTCGATATTGATATGCCCGACTAAAAACGAGAGGGGGCGGCAAAGCCGCCCCCTTCAATCGAGGGAGATATGCGACCCCAAGACCTGCGCAACCTGATGATTGGTCTCCTCGTCGTAGGGTTTCTCGCCTGGGGGTTTTCTTACATCACCGCCGACCGCGAGGAATTCCCCGGGGAGATGACCTATCGCGAAGGAAACTATCGCCTGGCCCGGGGAGAATACGAACGGGCCCTTGAGTGTTTCCGAGAGGTCCAGAAGATAAACCCTTCCTATTTGCCGGCCCGTCTGGGCGAAGCCCTGGTCTACATCCAAACCAAAGACTACGAGCAGGCGCGGCGCATCCTCGACCAGTTGATCGAGGAAGACCCGCAGTTCGCCGAGGCCTGGGCCAACCGCGGCATCCTGAACGACCGTGAGGGACGTTTCGAGGAAGCCATGCGCGACTACGAGAAGGCCCTTGAGCTCAAGCCGGAGCTGGCCAAGGGGCCGAGCTTCCTCTATCGTCTCCTCCACAACATCAAGGAAAAGCCGCCCACCAT
>JAADCO010000066.1 GCA_013154385.1 Thermodesulfobacteriota bacterium | reverse complement strand
ACTTTATGCGCCGGATGACCTCCTCGGTGACTTCGTAGGCGCTCATCTCCGGCTTGAGATCGTAGGTGGGAACGTCGCGCGGTGAGGGGATGAGCTTCCGATCCTCCAGGGGAAAGGGCTCCTCCTCCCCGCCGTTGAAGAAGTACGTCACGTGGGCGTACTTTTCCGTCTCCGCGATTCGCAACTGATGGAGATGGGCCTTGCTCACCACCTCGCCCCAGATGTTCTTGAGATGTTCCGGAGGAAAGGCCACCGGGAGATTGAAGGACTCGTCGTAAAGCGTCATGCAGACGAAGTAGGCGAGCTTCGGAAAGCGCGGCCGCTCGAACTCGTGAAAGTCCTCCTGGGTGAGGGCCATGGTGAGCTGGCGCGCGCGATCCGCACGAAAGTTGAAGAAGATGACCACGTCGCCGTCTTCTATCAGGGCCACGGGATGGTCGTTGTCGTAGATGACCGTGGGCTTGATGAACTCGTCTGTCTCGCCGCGCTCGTAGGCCTTCTTGATGGCCTCGATGGGGTCCCGCGCCCGATAGCCTTCCCCGAGCACCAGCGCCCGATAGGCAAGGGCCGTCCTTTCCCAGCGTTTGTCCCGATCCATGGCGTAGTAGCGCCCGCAAATCGAGGCTATCCGCCCGCAGGAAAGCTCTTCCATCTTCCGCATCAGGGCGCGGATGTATTCCAGACCACTCGTGGGCGGGGTGTCACGACCGTCGGTGAAGGCGTGGACAAAGGTCCGGTCGCAGACCCCTTCCCTCTTGGCAAACTCAAGCAGGGCGTAAAGGTGTTCGATGTGGCTGTGGACGCCTCCGTCGGAAACGAGCCCCAGGAGATGGACCTTGCCGCCGGTCTCCTTGGCCCGACGAAAGGCCTCCTTGAGCACCTTGTTCTCGAAGAACGACCCGTCCTTGATGGCCATGTTGATGCGCGTAAGGTCCTGATAGACGATGCGACCCGCGCCGATGTTCAGATGGCCCACTTCGGAGTTTCCCATCTGCCCCTCGGGAAGCCCCACCGCCTCGCCCGAGGCCTTGAGCAGGGTGAAGGGATATTCCGCCTGAAGCGCGTCGAGATGAGGCGTTCCCGCCAGACGCACCGCGTTGCCTTCTATTTCCTCGCGCCAACCCCAGCCGTCCATGATGATGAGCAAAAGGGGCTTAACCTTCATCTTGCACCTCTTCCGGAAAGACCAGGCCCCAGGTTTCGGGTTCCACCCGAGGCGCATCTATCCAAAGACCTTCCAGGTCGTAAACTTCCCGCACCGGCTCGAAGAAGAGATGGAGGACCACGTCTCCGTAGTCCATCAGGACCCACTGCCCCTCGGACTTGCCCTCCACGCCCAGGGGCTCGATCCCTTCCTTGAAGAGCTCTTCCTCGATGTAGTCAGCCAGTCCTTGCACGTGACGGGCCGAACGCGCGCTGGCGATGAGGATGAAATCCGCATAACTTGCTCGGTCACGCACGTCGAGGATCACGAGATCCTCTCCCTTCTTGTCGAGAACGAGTTGCGCCAGACGACGAGCCAATCCCTCCGCTGACAAAGAACGGTTGCTCTTCTTTACGGCCAACATCTCCTTGTTCACCCGGCTGTCTTTCCTCCCTTCTTTTGAGATTGAAAAACATCTACGACAAATTATAGGGTTTGGCACCGCCAGATACAACAAGAGAACAGAACTTCACAAAATATCAAAAATTATTGATTACGACGAGGTTGATAGAGGCAAAGGGGCTCTTCGGCCAGATAATCGCCTGTGGCTTCGTAGGCGCGAGCCCGACAACCACCGCAAACCCGCACGTATTCGCAACGTCCGCACTTGCCCTTGTAGCCCTTGAAGTTGCGCAGGTTGTTGAAGATCTCCGAATTCCACCAGATCTCGGGAAAGGATTTCTCTCGCAGGGAGCCGCAGTTGAGCTCGAGATAGCCACAGGGCTGGACCACTCCGCGATGGGAGATGAAGCAAAACCCCGTGCCCGCGAGACAACCGCGCGTCACCGCGTCGAGGCCGAAGGTCTCGTAGGTTACCTCCTTGCCCTCCTCCCGCGCGCGCTGACGCAGAATGCGATAGTAGTGAGGCGCACAGGTGGCCTTGAGATGGAAGCCCTGGGGGACCTTCTCCCGCTGCTCGTAGAACCAGTGCAGCACCTTCTCGTACTTTTCCGCGGAAAGGGCCTGATCAGCCAGCTCCTTTCCGCGCCCCACCGGCACCAGGAGAAAGATGTGGTGCGCCACCGCCCCCAGCTTCAAGGCCAGGGCAAGGACCTTCGGGATCTCCTCCAGGTTCACCTCGGTGACCGTGGTGTTGATCTGAAAGGGGATCCCCGCTTCGCGCAGGATCTCGATGCCCTTGAGCGCCCCTTCAAAGGCCCCGGGCATCTTGCGGAACTCGTCGTGGGCCTTGGCACTGGCCCCGTCGAGGCTTATGGAAACGCGGGCGATGCCCGTTTCTTTCATCTTCCGCACCACCTCGTCGGTGATGAGCGTGCCGTTGGTGGCCATCACCGGACGGAACCCCAGGTCCGAGGCCCTCTGGGCGATTTCGAAGATGTCTTCCCGAAGAAGGGGCTCGCCTCCGGTGAGGATGATGATGGGGTTTCCCACTTCCCGGATCTCTTCGAGAATGCGCAGGCACTCCTCGGTGGTGAGCTCGTTTTCGTAGGGCCCGCGATCAGCGGCAGCGCGACAATGGATGCAATTGAGGTTGCAATGCCTCGTCAGTTCCCAGGCCACCAGGCGGGGAACGAACTTCTGTTCCGAAGGCGCGTGTGCGGCGTGCGGATGCATTTCCCTTCCTTCCTCCTTTCCTTGTTCCCGATTAGCTTAACCAAAATGGCGCCGAAACTCCATCTAGTCAAAAGAAAAAGGGATGATTATTTTTCTTAGCTCGGAGGTGGCCCGATGAGCCAGATCGACCGCAAGCTTCTCGAACAGCTAAAGCACAAGGTGCAACAGGAACTGGTCAAGAGAGAGATCGAAAGCCTGGAATATTGGCTCGCCGAGCTCGAGAAGGTCTACCA
>JAADCO010000067.1 GCA_013154385.1 Thermodesulfobacteriota bacterium | reverse complement strand
ACTCCCGTAAACTTCGTCAAGAATTTTCTTCCCGCCGCGCGAAAGGAGGGTTTCCGCAAGAGAACGGCCCATTTCTTCGGCCTGGGAAGGCGAACCCGCGGCGCTATCGCGCAGGATGGTCCGCCCTTCCGGGTCGGCGATGAGCGCCTCAAGGAGAAGCCTTCCGTCCTCGAGGACAGCGTGTGCGGCAAGGGGCACCTGACAGCCCCCGCCAAGGGCCGCCAAAAAGGACCTTTCCGCCGCCACGCAGACCGCGGTCTCTTCGTGGTGCAAAAAAGAAAGCGCTTCCTTGAGCTCCGCGTCGTCCTGGCGCACTTCGATGGCCAGCGCCCCCTGGCCAATGGCCGGAAGCATCACCTCCGGAGAAAGCCTCTCCCGCGGGGTGTCTCCCAGGCCAAGCCGCAGGAGCCCGGCCTCAGCCACGATGATGGCGTCGTAGAGCCCCTCCTCGAGCTTGCGAAGCCGCGTATCGAGGTTTCCGCGCAGGTTCTCGATAGTAAGCTCCGGATACCGGGCCCGGATCTGGGCCGCGCGGCGGAGACTGCTCGTCCCCACCTTGGCCCCTTTCGGAAGGTCGGAAAGGCCCTTCCCGTTGCGGGAGATGAGCACGTCGTAGGGGCTTTCCCGCTCGGGGATGATGGCGATCTCAAGCCCTTCGGGAAGCTCGGTGGGGACGTCCTTCATGCTGTGCACCGCAAGGTCTATGTCGTGACGCAAGAGGGCCTCTTCGATCTCCTTCACGAAGAGCCCCTTTCCCCCTACCTTAGCCAAGGGCACGTCGGTGATCTTGTCGCCTTTGGTCTTGATGATGACGGTCTCTATCTCGAGACCGGGATGCTTCTCGCGGATCTTTCCGATGACCCAGTTGGTCTGGGCAAGGGCCAGCTTGCTTCCCCTGGTGCCCACTTTGATCTTCGCGCGCAAGACTACCTCCCGCAGGTGCTACAGGTCCCGCCGGCGCAACCGGCACAGGCCGAACCGCCGGAGGAGCTCACGAACTTGCCGCCGCTCTTGAAGGCGCAGGCGGACATGAGCTTCTTGACCTCCGTGCTCCCACACTTGGGGCACTTGATCCCTTCTATCCGTCCTCCGAGGACGAGCTCCTCGAAGGTTTCACCGCACTTGTCGCAGGTGAACTCATAGATGGGCATCCTCTCACCTCCTCAAACCTTTTCCACGAGCACCAAAGTCCCTTCCGGGACTTGATAGAGATCTTCAAGGGGGGAGACGACCTTGCCGACGATGTTCACCGCGCTTGCCGGACGAATCTCCCCCGGTGCGCTTATGGGCGTGGGACCGAAGAAGAGACAGAGGGCCTTGCCGCTTGGCCAGTAGCCCACGTCTCCGGCCTCCACCACCTCCTTGGCCGTTTCGTCGAGCTCGAACGAAACCGGCGTCTCGAAGTAGATCTCTTCTCCCCAGAGGTGGACCGTGGACTCAAAGGGAGCGGCTTCGTAAAGGGCCTTGGCGCAAGCCGTCTCCGCCAGCTCTATCTCGGCGACGATCTTCCCGAAATCAAGCTTCAGCCTCATCGGCCAACTCCTCGAGCAGGGCACCGGCGAGCAACGGGATGAGGATCTCGTGGTGCCCGGTAATATGATAACCACGCCCGCCAGTCATGGTGGGGCGGGAAACCACGTTCGTCAACGGACGATAGTGTCTGACGAAATCGAAGTTCACCGTAACGAAGCGTTCTACCTTATACCCGAGATTTCGCACGGCGGTAAGGGCCTTCAGGAAAACTTCCGGAAGGATCACCGCCGAACCCGCAAGGAAGAAGACCCCGCCTTCTAGCTCGCTCACCAGGCGACAGAAGAGGCGGAAGTCGTAGAAGGAGGCGGCCCCGATGGCCGCACCGTCTGCCGTGGGATGGATGTGGACGATGTCCGTGCCGAGGGCCACGTGCACGGTGACCGGCACGCCGAGCTCGTAGGCCCGGGCAAAGAGGCTCAGATGCCGATAGCGGAAGTCAGATTCGGCGATGAGCTTGCCCAGGGAAAAGCCAAGCCCTTGGTCCCTCCCCTCTTCTGCCGCGCGGTTCAAGAGCTCCCCGGTCTCCCGCGCCGCGCCGAAGCTTCCGTCTTTCAGGGCCTCGGCCACGTCTTCGGAGGTGATGCCCGCCATGGCGAGCTCCGCGTCGTGCACCATGCAGGCCCCGTTCACCATGAGGGCCGAGATGAGGCCGCGCTCCATGAGGTCGATGATGAGGGGAGAGAGCCCCACCTTGATGACGTGCGCGCCAAAGGCCCAGATGACCGGGCGCTTGCTCTTGAGGGCCTGGGCCATGGCCCGGGCGATCTCAAGGAGGTCCCTTGCCGCAAGCTCGCGGGGAAGGGAGGCCAGAAACTCCCGGAAACTGAGCCCCGGACGAAGCGGCCGACCGAGATCGTCCACCGAAACCTTGCTCGGACGCGAAAAGAGGGAATAGGTGCGCAGGTCTTTGAAATCAAGCGGTTTCGGACGTTTCAAAAAGCGCCTCCTCGACCAGTTCGCAAACTAGATGAATGAAGAAGAGATGACCTTCCTGGATGCGCGGCGTCTCGGATGAGGGAACGAGGATCAAAAGGTCGGAGACCTCGGGGAGACGCCCGCCGTCACCACCCCCAAGCCCGATGGTGAAAAGCCCCTTCTCCCGCGCCTTGGCCAGGGCGCGGATGACGTTTGGCGAGCGCCCGCTGGTGCTGATGCCCAGGGCCACGTCTCCGGGGCTCCCCAGAGCCTCCACCTGCTTGCTGAAGACCTCGGCGAAGTCGTAGTCGTTGGCGATGGCCGTGAGGATGGAGGTGTCGGTGGTGAGGGCAATAGCCGGAAGGGGCTTTCGTTCGAGGCGGAAGCGGTTTACGAACTCCGCGGCCAGGTGCTGGGCGTCAGCCGCCGAGCCGCCGTTTCCGAAGACCAGGAGCTTTTGCCCGGCGCGGAAGGCCGCGGCGATCCTCTCCGCGGCGGAAAGGATCTTCTCGCCCTCTTTTTCCCAGAACTCTCGCTTCGCCTGGAGCGAGGCCTCAAGAATCT
>JAADCO010000126.1 GCA_013154385.1 Thermodesulfobacteriota bacterium | reverse complement strand
ACGAAGTCAGGCGGACAAGGGCTCAAAACTCAAGGTTTATGTGGAGCGGGAGGTATCCCAGAAGGTCCTTCAGCGCGCGGGCGAGTTCGGGTTTGGGGTCTATCCCGAGCTTGCGATCCGGCGAAATGAGGACCTCGCCCTCGGGGAACTTGAAGAGGAGCTCCACCGGCAGACGCCCGTTGCTCTGGGAGATGAGCTCGTGCACCGCCTGGAGCTGGGCGGGCTTGACCTCGTCGGCCTTGAACACGAGACAGGCCCGCCCGCGGAGGACACCCTGCGCCTCCTCCAGGGGCACGATCTCCTCGGCGATGATCTTGGTCCCTGATTCTTCGCGATCAAGACGCCCGACCACGAAAAGGAGCCCCTTCTCCTCTATCAGCTCCTGCGTGCGGCGAAAGAGGTCCGGAAAGACGAGGACCTCCACCGTCTCGCGCCCGTCCTCCAGGCGCACGAAGGCCATGCGGTCTCCCTTGCGGGTGTTTTTGGTCTTGACCTCGGCGATGGCTCCGCCCAGGGCCACCTTGGCCCCCTCCGGGGCCCGGGAGAGATTGGAAACGGTGTAAGGCGTAAGCAGGGAGAGCCATTCGCGATAGGGCTCAAGCGGATGCCCGCTGATGTAGAAGCCGAGGGCCTCCTTTTCGTACTTGAGCTTCAGGTTCGCGGGCCACTCCGGGACCTCGGGGATCTTTATCGGGCTTTCGGGCGAGACGTCGTTGACCTGGGCCACGTCGAAGATGGTCTTTTGCCCGAGATCAAGGGCGCGGCGGCGGTTCTGGACCCAATCGAGCATCTCGTCGAGCACCTTCATCAGGGAGGCCCGCGTGTATCCCAGGGAGTCGAAGGCCCCGGCCTTGATCAGGGCCTCGAGCACCCGGCGGTTGACCTTCTTGAGGTCCACCCGCAGGCAGAAGTCCTCAAACGAGCGGAAGGGGCCTTCCTCCCGCGCCTTGAGGATCTCCTCGATCGCCCCCTCGCCCACGTTTTTGACCGCCGCCAGACCAAAGCGGATCTTTCCCCCGTGGATGCTGAAGGCCACCTCGCTTTCGTTGATGTCCGGCGGGAGGATCTCGATCCCCATCTGACGGCAGACCGAGACGTATTTCACCACCTGATCGGTGTTCCCCATTTCGTAGGAGAGGAGCGCGGTCATGTAGCAGAGGGGATAGTGGGCCTTGAGATAGGCAGTCTGGAAGGCCACGAGGGCGTAAGCCGTGGAATGACTCTTGTTGAAGCCGTAGCCCGCAAACTTTTCCATCAGGTCGAAGATCTGGACGGCCTTCTCCTCGGGGATGCCCCTTTCCACGGCCCCGCGCACGAAGCGCTCCTTCTGCGCGGCCATGACCTCGGGCTTCTTCTTCCCCATGGCCCGGCGGAGGATGTCGGCCTCACCCAGGCTGTAGCCCGCAAGCACCTGGGCGATCTTCATCACCTGCTCCTGATAGACGATCACCCCGTAGGTCTCCTTGAGGATGGGCTCAAGCTCCGGCAGGAGATAGGTCACCTCCACCTCGCCGTGTTTGGCCCGGATGTACTGGTCCACCATGCCCGACTCAAGGGGGCCGGGACGATAGAGGGCGAGGATGGCGATGAGGTCGTTGAAGTCACTCGGCCGCATGCGCACGAGGAGCTCTTTCATCCCCGAAGATTCCAGTTGGAACACGCCGTCGGTCTCCCCGCGCCGCAAAAGTTCGTAGGTCTTTTCGTCGTCCAGGGGAAGCCTCTCGAGGTCTATCTCCTCGCCGTAGTGCTCCTTTACCAGACGCACGCAATGGTCGATGATGGTGAGGGTCTTGAGCCCCAGGAAGTCGAACTTGATGAGCCCCACCCGCTCCACGGCCTTCATGTCGAACTGGGTGACGATTTCGTCCTCCTCACCCTTCATCAGCGGGCAGTAGTTGGTGATCGGGGCGTCGGAGATGACCACCCCCGCGGCGTGCGTGGAGGAATGGCGCGGGAGCCCCTCAAGGGCCCGGGCAATGGCGATGAGCTCGCGCACCCGTTCGTCCTTTTCCACCAGCTCCCGCAGGCGCGGCTCCACGGCGAGCGCCTTATCCAGCGTGATGCCCAGGGTGTCGGGGATGAGCTTGGCGATGCGGTCCACCTCCGGATAGGGCATCCCCAGGGCGCGGCCCACGTCGCGCACCACGGCCTTGGCCTTCATCTGCCCGAAGGTGGCGATCTGGGCCACGAACTCCTCGCCGCCGTATTTCTCGCGCACGTAGCGGATCACCTCTTCGCGGCGGCGCATGCAAAAGTCCACGTCAATGTCCGGAAGGCTTGCGCGCTCTACGTTCAGGAAACGCTCGAAAAGCAGCCCGTAACGCAAGGGGTCGAGATTGGTGATGCCCATGGCAAAGGCCACCAGGGACCCGGCCGCCGAGCCGCGGCCCGGCCCCACGGGAATGCCCTGCTTCCTGGCCCAGGAGATGAAGTCCGCTACCACCAGGAAGTAGCTCGCAAAGCCCTTCTGCTTGATGACCTCGAGCTCGTATTCCAGGCGCCGGCGATACTCTTCCTCCGGAGCCGCAAGCCCCGGCCATTCCTTGAGCTCGGAAAGTCTCTTCTCAAAACCCCGGCGCGCGGCCTCCTCAAAGGCCTCCTCGTAGGTCTTTCCCGGCGGGAGCGGATAGCGGGGAAAGTGGTATTCCCCGAGCTTGAGTTCCACGTTACAGCGCGCGGCGATCTCAAGCGTTGAGGCCACGGCCTCGGGTTTCCAGGAAAAGCGCGAGACCATCTCCTCCGGACCGGCGAAGTAGAGCTTGTCCGTGGAGAAACGCATGCGGTTCTCGTCGGTGACCACCTTGTTGGTCTGGATGCAGAGGAGGACGTCGTGGATCCGGTCGTCCCCGGGGTTCAGGTAATGGCAGTCGTTCGTGGCCACGAGCGGGAGCCCGAGCTCCTCGGCCAGCTCACAAAGCCCCTCGTTTACCGTCTTCTGCTCGGGGAGGGCGTTTTCCTGGAGTTCGAGATAGAAGCGTCCGGGAAAGATCTCCGCGTATTCCTCGGCCAGCTCCCG
>JAADCO010000012.1 GCA_013154385.1 Thermodesulfobacteriota bacterium | reverse complement strand
TCTGCATCCTGGCCTGCGGCACCTCCTACCACGCCGGGCTCATCGGCAAGTACCTCTTCGAACGCTGGGCCAAGATCCCGGTTGAAGTGGACCTGGGTTCGGAATTCCGCTATCGGGACTTCATCCTGAGCCAGGACTCGCTGGTCATCCCGATCTCCCAGTCCGGAGAAACCGCAGACACCCTGGCCAGCCTGAGACGCGCCCGGGAAGTGGGGGCCAAGGCCATCGCCATCTGCAACGTCCTCGGAAGCACCATCACGCGGGAATCAGACGGCACCCTTTACACGCACGCCGGGCCGGAGATCGGCGTGGCCTCCACCAAGGCCTTCACCAGCCAGCTCACGGCCCTCCTTCTTCTCACCATCTACTTCGGACGCGCCAGAGGGGTGCTCTCCGCGGAAGAGGGCAAACGCATCGCTCAGGCCCTGCTCAAGGTGCCCCGCATGATCGAAGAAGTCATCGAAGAGACCCATCCGCCGCTCAAGGAGCTCGCCTACAAATACCACAAGAAGAGCAATTTTCTTTATCTCGGGCGAAACATCCTCTTTCCCATCGCCCTCGAAGGCGCCCTGAAGCTCAAGGAGATCTCCTACATCCACGCGGAGGGATACGCCGCCGGAGAGATGAAACACGGCCCCATCGCCCTCATTGACGAAGAGATGCCGGTGGTGGTGCTCGCGCCGCAGAACCACCACGTCTACGAGAAGATGCTCAGCAACATCGAAGAAGTCCGCTCCCGCCGGGGCCAGGTCATCGCCTTCGGGACAAAGGGAGACGAAACCCTCGCCCGCATGGCCACCGAGAGCATCTTCCTGCCGGAATGCGAATGGGAAGTCTCGCCCATCGTCTACACCGTCCCCTTGCAACTTCTGGCCTATGAAGTAGCAGTTATACGCGGCTGCGACGTGGACCAGCCTCGAAACTTGGCCAAGAGCGTGACCGTGGAGTAGAAATGCAGGATGCCATTCTCGTTACAGGCGGTGCGGGCTTCATCGGCTCGCACCTCGTAGATCGTTTGCTCGAGCGCGAGGAAGAAGTAGTCGTCGTAGACGATTTCAACGATTACTACTCCCCCAAGCTCAAATGGCGAAACATCGCCCAGGCCCTCAAGAACCCCCGGTTCCATCTGGAGCAGGGCGACATCCGCGATTTTCCCTTCCTGGAAAGGGTCTTCAAGCGCTATCCGATCAAGACCATCGTCCATCTGGCGGCCCGGGCCGGAGTGCGGCCCTCGGTGGAAGACCCCATCCTCTACGAGGAAGTGAACGGCCTCGGCACCACCAACCTCCTCGAGCTCTCCCGCCGGTTCGACGTGCCCAAGTTCGTCTACGGGAGTTCCTCCTCGGTTTACGGCTACTCCAACAAGGTGCCCTTCTCCGAGGAAGACTGCTCCGACCGTCCGGCCTCCCCTTACGCCGCCACCAAGAGGGCCAACGAGCTCATGTGCCACGCCTTTCATCATCTCTTCGGGCTGAAGGTGATCTGCCTGAGGTTCTTCACCGTTTACGGCCCCAGACAGCGCCCGGAGATGGCCATCCACAAGTTCACCCGCCTCATAGATCGCGGAGAGGAGATCCCCGTCTTCGGAGACGGTTCCTCCAAGCGGGACTACACCTACATTGACGACATCATCCAGGGAGTGCTCGCGGCCATTGACAAGGACTTCGACTTCGAGATCTTCAACCTGGGTGAGTCTCAGGTGACGGACCTCCTGACCCTCATTCGGCTCATCGAGGAGAACCTGGGCAAGAAGGCCCGCATCAAGTTCCTTCCCTTCCAGCCCGGAGACGTGCCCATCACCTACGCCGACATCACCAAGGCCAAGAAAATGCTGGGATACAACCCCCAAGTCCCCATCGAGGAAGGGATCCGCCGCTTCGTTGCCTGGTACAAGGCCGAAGCCCGGGATCTCTGAGGCTCGTCTTCCATCCGGGCCAAAATTTGGTATGGTGGGGCGAAAGGAGGGCGGATCATGCTTGTGAAAAAGTTTTTGTCTCCTTCTCCCAAAAAAATCGCCGATAAACACCTCTTACCGGAAGAAACCATTGCTTGGGTGGAAGAGCGCTTGCGCACGTCCGCCAAAGGGGTCTTTCAGGAACTCAAACGCATAGACAAAGGGCGCCTGGGGATCCCGGTCTACATAAGCGTCTACGGCACCGAGGGGCTTTCCGTCACCGGGCGCATGAAGCAGATGGGCAAGGGCGCCACGGACACCCTGGCCCGGGCCAGCGCCCTGATGGAGCTCGTCGAAAGATACAGCCTCTTCAAGACGGTGAAGAGCGGAAAGTTCGCCCTGGGCACCCTGGCGGAGACCGAAAACGCCGTTTCTCCGGAGATACTTCTCTCCTCGGTGACGGACCCCGAGGACGACCGCGAAGCGCGGGAGCTTGCCTCGCGCCTCCTGCCGCACATCCCCTTTCACCTGGCCACGGCCCTCGAGTTGCCGTCGAAACAGGAGGTGAAGATCCCGTTCTTCTGGTTCTGGCTGCTCTACGAATTCAACGGCTCGGCGGCGGGCAACACCTACGCCGAAGCCTCGGTGCAGGCCATCTGCGAGCTCATCGAACGCCACACCTCGGCCCTCAGCACCTGGCACGAGGGCCCCTTCAAGGCGGTGATACCCGACCGGATCAGCGAGGAAACCGCCTCTCTCCTGCGGTGTTTCGAGAACCTGGGGGTCAAGCTCTACCTGCGGGACTTCACCTTCGACATGCCCGTGCCCACCATTGCGGCCCTGGCCTACGACCCGAGCACCTTCCCCCATCGGTCGGAGATCGTCTACACCGCAGGCACCGCCACCCACCCGGAAAGGGCGCTCGTGCGCGCCCTCACCGAAGTGGCCCAACTCGCCGGAGACTTCGACACCGAGGGGAAGTATCTGGAAAGCGGGCTTCCGAAGTTCGCCACCCTGGAGGAGGCCGAGGTGATCCTCAAGGAAGGCGGGCAGATCCCGCTTTCCGCCCTGCCCGACCTTTCGGCCCCGGATCACGCCGAGGAACTGATCCGCCTGGGTGAGGCCCTCGCCGAGAGGGGCTACCGGATCTTCCTCACCGACCTGATGGTGCCGGAGCTCGAGATCCCCGCGGTGTACGTGGTGATCCCCGGGTTCCACTTCCGCGAGCGTCTCTTCATCTCCCCGCTCTATCAACTGGTGCGCACCGTGGCCCTCTATCTCCCGCGCGACAAGGCGCTCGAAATCTTAAAGACCATAGACCGCGAGATAGACCGCTACTACGTAGCCTCCTATCTGGGCCAGCTCCTGGCCGAGGAAGGCGATCTCGCGGCGGCGGAAGAGGCCTTTCGCAAGGCCCTGAAGCTCAATCCGCCGCAGGAGGACCTTCCCGCCATCTATTGTCATCTGGCTCACGTGGAACTGCGGCGCGGGAATTTTCCCAAAGCCGAGGAAGTGGCCGAAAAGGGATTAGCCCTGGCGGAATTTGCGGAGCTCTACAACATCCTGGGCACGGCTCGCTTCAAACAGCGCCGCATCCCCGAGGCCCTGGAGGCCTATCTCCGGGCCCTTGAGCTCAATCCCGAAGGAGCGGTAGATTACGCCAACGTGGGGGCCTGTTTGGCGGCCCTGGGGCTGCACGAAGAGGCCGAGCGCTTCTTTGAGAGCGCCCGGACGCTTGATCCGGACCTGGACATAGAGGCCTATCGTCGGGCCATCGGATAGGAGGAGAAAAATGTACAAGCGTATCTTGGTCCTGCGTTTCCCTGCCGAGATCGTCGATCAACCCATAGTTTATCGTCTGGTCAAAGACTTCGATCTCTCCTTCAACATCCTCAAAGCCACCATCCTCCCGGGCAAAGAAGGGCTGATGATCATCGAGCTGGCCGGGCATCCCAAGAACTTCAACAAGGGGCTGGCCTATCTGCGCGAGCTCGGCGTGGAAGTGAAGACCATCGGTCAGGAGATCCAGCGCAACCAGGAAAAGTGCATCCATTGCGGGTTCTGCACCGCGGTCTGTCCCACCGGGGCCCTGCACGTCAACCGCGAGACCTTGGAAGTAGAGTTCGATCCCGACCGCTGTTCGGGATGCGAGCTGTGCGTGACCACCTGCATCGTCAGAGCCATGGAAGTGCGTTTCGGAAAGCAGGTGGCCGAATTGGGTTAGATGATCGCCGTAGCCCTGAGCGGAGGTGCGGATAGTGCCTTTGCCGCTCATCTCCTGCGGCAGGAGCACGAAGTCTTCGGGCTCTTTGCCGTGCTGGCGCAACGGGATCCCGAACGCGAAATAGAACGCGTAAACCGCATCTGCCAGAAGCTCTCCATTCCCCTCCACGTCGTAGACCTGAGAGAGGCCTTCTCCGCGCGCGTCATCTCCTACTTCAAACAGGCCTATCGAGAGGCCCGGACACCCAATCCCTGCATCGTGTGCAACCGCGAGATCAAGTTCGGCCTGCTCCTCGAAAAGGCGCTTGCGCTGGGGGCCGAGAAGCTGGCCACCGGCCACTACGTAAGGCTCTCCCACGACCCGGATGTGGGCTGCTATCTCCTGAAGAAGGGAGTTGATCCGGACAAGGACCAATCCTACTTCCTGGCCCTGCTCGACCAGGAGAAGCTCGCGCGCACCGTGTTCCCCCTGGGCACCTGGCGCAAGCAGGAAGTCATCCGCGAATCCGTGAAGCTGGGGCTCTTTGAGCTCACCGCTCCGGAGAGCCAGGAAGTTTGTTTCATCCACGGGGACTATCGCCAGATGTTTGCCGACGAGGACTTCGCCCCGGGAGAGATCGTCACGGTCTCCGGCCGCGTGGTGGGGCGGCACCGGGGGCTTTTCGCCTACACCATCGGGCAGAGGCGGGGCCTGGGGATCAGGCTGGGCAAGCCCTACTACGTCGTGGCCCTGGATCCGCAGAGGAACCGGGTGATCATCGGCCCGAAGAAGTATCTCCTCCGCCAGACGCTCCGGCTCAAGGACGTTCACCTTGTCTGTCCGGCCAAGGGGCTCCCGGAGAGGTGCCTGGTGCGCTTGCGGTATCGCCATCGCGAGGCCCCGGCCACCGTGCGGCGCACCGACCACGGGGTGGAGGTGATCTTCGACAAGCCCCAGCCCGCCATCACCCCCGGGCAATTTGCGGTCTTTTACGAAGAGGATGCGGTCCTGGGAGGAGGGGAGATCCAGCCCTTCCTGCCGGAACCGGAAAAGGAGTAGATCATGGATGTCCTCAAGTGGGACCTTACCGGGTTTCTGCGAGAGATAGACGGGGATCTGGAAACGGGAGAGGAGCTGCTCGCCATCTTCCTCGAGACCGTGCCCCAGATCCTCACCGAGATCGAAGAGGCCTTGCACCGCGGAGACCTCCTCAAGGCCTGCGAACAGGCCCACAGCCTGAAGGGCGCAGCGGGAACCGTGCATCTGGAGGCGATGCGGGAGGAAGCCTTTGCCCTGGAGACCTCGCGCAATCCGGAGGAAGCCCGCCGCCATCTGGAACGTCTCCGGGAGCTCTTCAAAATATTTCGCCAAAAGGCCGAAGAGGTAGAGAGCCTGCGGGATCTTCTCGTTTGATCCTTGCCGGAGAAGCGGCTTTCGGATACAAAGAAGGTTATGATCGTCAAGGAAGGCTTGCCCTACGTCCTCGGCCCGGGAACCCTGGGCGCGGTAATCGGTCATCTGACCAAAAAGAAGCCCCTGCTCTACGCCGGTCTGGGGCTCTCGGCGGCCATGGCCTTTTTCTTCCGCGACCCGGATCGCTATCCCCCGTTTGATCGGGAGCTCATCCTCGCCCCGGCAGACGGCCGGATCGTCACCATCCGGCGCGAAAAAGAAGACCGCTTCCTCGAGACCGAGGTCTATCGCATCGGCATCTTCATGAGCCTCTTTGACGTGCACGTGAACCGTTCCCCGGTGACCGGGCGCGTCCTGGACATCGTCCACGAGCCGGGGAAGTTCCTTCCCGCCAACAAGGACGAAGCCTATCGGGAAAACGAAAAGCGCTACTATCTGATCGAACGCCTGGACGGCGTGCCCATCCTCGTGGTGCAGATAGCGGGTCTCATCGCGCGGCGGACCGTGCCCTTCGTGCGCAAGGGAGACGAAGTCCTCGCCTGCGAGCGTCTGGGCATGATCCGTTTCGGTTCCCGCGTGGAAGTGCTCGTGCCCGCAGAAAACGTCCGGCTCCTGGTAAACATGGGACATCGGGTGCGCGCAGGAGAATGTCCCCTGGCCCTCTTGCCCTGGAAGAAAAATGGCTAAGACACGCTCCGGGCCCAAATCCAAGGCCCCCAAAGGAATGACCATCCTCCCGAGCATTCTCACCACGGGAAACCTCTTCTGCGGTTTCTTCGCCCTCATCGCGGCCATCAACGGCGACCCTCTGCGCGCGGCGGTGGCCATCCTCATGGCCATGATCTTCGACATCCTCGACGGGCGCGTGGCCCGGCTCACCGGAACCACCAGCCGCTTCGGCGTGGAATACGATTCCCTGTGCGATCTGGTCTCCTTCGGCGTGGCTCCGGCCATCCTGGTCTTCACATACGCCCTCAAGCCTTACGGCCGCTACGGTTGGCTGGCGGCTTTCATCTACGTGGCCACCACGGCCCTGCGCCTGGCCCGCTTCAACATCCAGAGCTTTTCCGACCGCACCTATTTCTCCGGTCTGCCCAGCCCTGCTGCCGCCGGGGTCATGGCCTCCATGGTCCTCTTCACCCGCTGGCTCGGGCTGGAACCGCCGGTCAAGCACGTGACCATCCTCGTGCTCGTGTATTGCGTCTCCTATCTCATGGTGAGCGGCATCCCCTACTTTTCCTTCAAGAAGATCCACTTCGCCGAGAAGCACCCCTTCTACTCCCTGGTGGGGTTCGTGCTCATCCTCACCGTGGTGGCGGCCGAGCCGCCTCTCACCCTCTTCGTGCTCTTCGGCCTCTACGCCCTCTCCGGACCGTTGCTTCTCGGCCTCCGCGCGTGGCGGGGGCAGAGGGTTCCGGTCTCTTCAGAGCTTTAGGTTCTTCCCTTTTTCGAAGATTCAGCTTATAGAGCACTTACGACAAGGAGGTCAGCATGACTTCACGCGTTTATATTTTCGACACCACCTTACGGGACGGCGAACAATCACCCGGCGTCTCGCTCACGGTAGAGGAAAAGAAAGAGATCGCCCGGGCCCTTGAGAGGCTTCGGGTGGACGTGATCGAGGCCGGGTTTCCCGTGTCCTCCCCCGGAGACTTCGAAGGGGTCAAGGCCATTGCCGAAACCGTGAAAGACGTCCAGGTCGCGGCCCTGGCCCGGGCCAACCAGAAGGACATAGACGTGGCCTGGGAGGCCATCAAGAAGGCCGCTTCTCCGCGCATCCACACCTTCATCGCCACCTCGGACATCCATCTCAAGTACAAGTTGCGCAAGAGCCGGGAGGAAGTGCTCAAGCTCGCCGTGGAGGCGGTGAAGTACGCCAAGAAGTACACGCCCTCGGTCGAGTTTTCCGCCGAAGACGCCACGCGCAGCGATTGGGACTATCTCGCGCAGGTGGTGGTGGAGGTCGTGCGAGCCGGGGCCACGGCGGTGAACATCCCGGACACCGTGGGCTACACGGTTCCGCAGGAATACTACGAGCTCATCCGCCATCTGGTAGAGGCCCTCAAGGAGGCCGGCCTCTACGACCGCCTGGAAAGCGGAGAGGTCATCTTCAGCGTGCACTGCCACAACGATCTCGGCCTGGCGGTGGCCAACTCCCTTTCGGCCCTCCTGGCCGGAGCCCGACAGGTGGAGTGCACGATCAACGGCATCGGTGAAAGGGCGGGGAACGCGGCCCTGGAAGAGATCGTCATGGCTCTCAAGACCAGGCGCGACTATTTCGAGCGCGTCCTGGGGAAACCCCTTGAGACGCGCGTTGACACGCGCCAGATCGTGCCCACGAGCCAGCTCGTCTCAAGGCTCACGGGCATGACGGTCCAGGCCAACAAGGCCATCGTCGGTGCCAACGCCTTTGCGCACGAGTCCGGCATCCATCAGCACGGCGTCATCATGCACCGGGGCACCTACGAGATCATGGACCCCAAGGAAGTGGGCTGGACCGGAAGCGCCATCGTGCTCGGCAAACACTCCGGGCGGCACGCCGTGCGCTTCAAGCTCGAGAGCCGCGGCTGGAAGCTCTCCGAAGAAGACCTCTCGCGGGTGTTCGAACGCTTCCGTCAGGAGATAAAAGACGTGCTGCGCACGGTGCACGACGAGTACCTCGAAGGGGTGCTGCTCGACGAGTTCCTGGAGGACGAATACCGCTACCGCGTAAGCTCGGCCTATGTTTCGAGCCTCTACGGGGCCCCCTTGAAGCCCCTGGCCCAGGTCGAGGTCCTCGACAAGGCCACCGGCGCCCATCGGGCGGTCACCGTGGGCGTGGGCTCCATAGACGCCGCTTTCAAGGCCGTGGCCATGGCCCTGGGTTACCGCTTCCTGGGCTCCGAGGACCGTCAACCAGAGGGCGACAAGGACCTGCGCCTGGTCCATTTCCACATCGACGCCGTGGGCAAGGGGACCGAATCCCTCGGGGTGTGCGGCATCGTGATCGAGGACCGGCACGGACACCGCTCCGCGGGCCTGGGCAAGGACGACGACATCGTGGCCTCGGGCATCAAGGCCCTGGTCAACGCCCTCAACCGTCTGGAAGCCTATCGCAGCAAGGGCGAAGAGCTCAAGCGAAAGCTGGCGGAGAAGGCCGCGGCGTAGACCTCTGAGGAATGGCCCCCAAAAGGCCGAAAAAGGTTTTAGATGGGGGCCATTTCTCCGAAACTCAAAAGGGGTTTGCCGGTTCTTCAGGGCCGCTTCAAACTCGTCGTCTCTCCCGACGGGTTGAAGGTCTATCTCGTGCCTCAGCTCCCCGGCGAGGAGCTCTCCCCGGACGATCTGCGCCAACTGAAGGAGATCCTCAAGGAAGAGGGCATCGTCTACGGAATCCTCGATCCCCCGCAGGAGGACGGGACCAGCTGGCTCCTGGCCCGAGGGAAACCGCCGAGCCCGGGGCGGGACGGCCGCGTCGAATTCTTCGTGGACCTCGAGCACGGCCCGCGGAAGAAGGGAAAACGCCTGGATTACCGGGAGATGAACTATCTGGTCTGCGTCTCCCCGGGGGAAGTCATCGCGCGGAAGATCCCTCCCACCCCGGGAAAGACCGGACGCGACGTGTTCGGGCAGAGGATACCGGCCCCCAAGGGGCGTGACACCCCGCTCAAGCTGGGACAAAACGTCGTCTTCGAGGAGAAGACCGGCCGCATCCTCGCCGAGACCGCGGGAGTGGTGCGCTTTGAGGACGGAAGGCTCGAGGTCCTGCCGGAGTTCACCCTCGAGGGAGACGTCAACTGGGACGTGGGAAACATCCATTTCAAGGGCCGCAAGCTCACCATCACCGGACAGGTGAAGAGGGGTTTCAAGCTCCGCATCGAGGGGGATCTCGAGATCCAGGGCTCGGTGGAAGACGAGGTGGAGATCGAGGTCGTGGGGGATCTGGTCATCCAGGGGCTCATCCACGGGCGGAACCTCCGCATAAAGGGCCACAAGCGGGCCTCTTTGGGCGAGGTGGAGTACGCCCGTCTCGAAATCGCCGAGGACCTCGAGGTAAACGAATACCTCCTCCAGGCGAGGGCCACCGTGGGCGGGAACCTCATGGTCACCCAGGGCGTGGGCGCCATCATCGGCGGTGAATATTTCGTCCGGGGAAACGTGACCGCGCGGGTCCTGGGAAGCGGCGGGCAGGTGAAGACTCTGGTCCGCGCGGGATACGACGCGGACAAGATGCAAAAGCTCGAGGAAGTGGCGGAAAAACTCGTTCTCGTGCGCCAGGAAAAGCGCCCCCTCGTGCTCTCGCTGAAGAAGGGGCTCGAACTCCTGCGCGCCGGAAGGCTCCCTCCGCACAAGCTGCGCATCCTGGAGGGGACGAAGGAGCGGGTGCGCACCCTGCTCGAGGAGGAAAAGCGCCTCGTAAAGGAACGGGAAGAGATCCTCTCCGCCCTCCGGGAGCTCGAAAGATGCCGCATCACGGCCCTCAATCGCGTCTTCATCGGGGTCACCGTGGGGATCAGCCGCCACACCTTCACCGTGACCAAGCCCTTGGGAGCCGGCACCTTCCTCCTCAAGGGGAAGCAGATCTTCTTCGACCAAACGGGGAGCTTTACTTCGTGAGGTCTCTAAGTTACGTTCCCGGAAATCCCCTTGTTCAGGCGGGAGATCGTGAGGCAACGTGTTCTCTGGTTGAGCTTGATCCTGATCGCCACGATGCTCTTTTCCTGTGGAAAGAAGACCGCTCCCAAGCCGCCCCCGGAAGTCCGCCCGGTGCCGCCCCGGAAGGTGCGCGTGACCCTGCACTTCTGGGGGGCCGAACTCTCCTTCAAGATTCCGCGCCGCAAGGTGGACGGACGCCCTCTCGACGGACTGAAGGGCTTTGAGATCATCCGCTACGGGGAGACCATCGAGGGCCCCAAGACCAGGTTCCGCCGGAAGATCTGGGTCTCCCTGAGCAAGGAAGAGTTCGAGCGCTTGAAGGAGCTCGTGTATCACGACCGCTCCCTGCGTTCGGGGCTCAGGTATCGCTACGTCATCCGCGCGGTTCGGGGCTGGCGGTGCGTGAGCGACCCGGCGGTCTCTCCCACCTTTGCCTGGCACAGCCCGCCGAAGGCCCCCAAAAAACTCGAGGCCTCCGCCGGAGACACCCTCGTGTCCCTGCGCTGGACACCGGTGCGGCTCTTTCTCGACGGAACAGAGCTCGTCGAGGAAGATCGGCTCCGCTACCGGATCTATCGTCGCTTCCAGGACCGACCGCTCTCGCCGCTCCCCGAGCTGGTCTCGACCACGAACTACACCGACCGGGACGTGGTGAACGAGGTCACCTACTGCTATCGCGTGGCCGGGGTCTACGAGTACTTCGGAAGCCTCATCGAGGGGCCGAAGAGCCCCGAGGCCTGCGCCACTCCCCACGACGTGACTCCGCCGCGTCCGCCCGAAGGGCTCGTGGCCGTACCCGTGGAAGGTGGAGTCCTTCTGAGATGGAGGCGCAACGGCGAACAGGACCTCTGGGGTTACCACGTCTATCGCAAGGTGCCCGGCAAACCCGCCGAGCGCCTGACCTCCACCCCCATTCCGGAACCCAAGTTCCTCGACACGAAGATCCCCGGACCGGGGCTCTATTACTACTGGGTCACGGCTGTTGACCGATCCCCACGCCACAACGAAAGCGCACCCTCAGAAAGGGTCTCGGTAGAAATCTTGCCCAAGGAGGAAGACTGATGCACCACTTCCAGTTCCGAAACGGAGAACTCTACGCCGAGGAAGTTCCGGTAAGAAAGATCGCCCGCCGGGTGGGAACCCCCTTTTACCTCTACTCCGCCGCCACCTTGAAGCGCCATTTCCAGGTCTTTGATCAGGCCTTTGCCTCCATCCCGCATCTCGTGTGCTATTCGGTCAAGGCCAACTCCAACCTCGCCGTCCTCCGGCTCCTGGCAAAGGAAGGGGCCGGTGCGGACATCGTCTCCGGCGGCGAGCTCTACCGGGCGCTCAAGGCCGGCATCCCGCCGCAGAAGATCGTCTTCTCCGGCGTGGGCAAGACCGCGCGCGAGATGAGAGAGGCCCTCCGGGCCGGCATCCTCATGTTCAACGTGGAAAGCCTCGGGGAGATGAAGCTCCTTTCCCGGGTGGCCAAGCGTCTGGGCACGAAGGCGCCCATTGCCATCCGCGTGAACCCGGACGTGGACCCGAAGACCCATCCCTACATCTCCACCGGCCTCAAGAAGAACAAGTTCGGACTGGACGTGGAGACCGCCCTTGAGGCTTACCGCCTGGCCCAGGAAGACCCGCATCTCGAGATAGTGGGTGTGGATTGCCACATCGGCTCCCAGCTCACGCAGATCTCGCCCTTTGTCGAGGCCCTGCGCCGCATCAAGGACTTCATCCGCCGTCTGGAGAAAGAAAACATCCGCGTCCGGTATCTCGACCTGGGCGGTGGGCTGGGCATCGTTTACGGCGACGAGGCCCCTCCGCCGCCTAAGGAATACGCTTCCGCACTCATCAAGGAGCTGGGAGACCTCGAGATAACGCTCGTCCTCGAACCCGGCCGCGTGCTGGTGGGAAACGCCGGGATACTGGTGACCAAGGTCCTCTACTACAAGGAAACCCCGACCAAGAAGTTCCTCATCGTGGACGCGGGCATGAACGACCTCCTGCGTCCGGCCTTCTATCAGGCCTATCACGAGATCGTCCCCGTCATCCAGAAGGAGAGACCCGAAGAGGTGGTGGACGTGGTGGGCCCGATCTGCGAGACCGGAGACTTCCTGGCGCAGGAAAGGCGGCTCCCGCTCCCCAAACCCGGAGAGCTCCTCGCGGTGATGAGCGCCGGGGCTTACGGATTTGTCATGTCCTCCAATTACAATTCTCGCCCGCGGCCTCCGGAGGTGCTGGTGCACGGAGACGAATTTTATGTGGTGCGAAAACGTGAAAATTACGCTCGGTTGATAGCGGGGGAACGTATTCCGGATTTTCTTCGCTAGACACGAGCAACAAATTTGCTATTAAAGAGGGCATGGATACGCACACCGAGGCCTACGAAGGACTTCCCTTCACCAAGATGAGCGCCTCGGGTAACGACTTCATCCTCATCAACAACTTCACGCAGGTGGTCTCTGCGGAAGAAGGACCCTGGCTGGCCAAGAAACTCTGCCGTCGCGCCCTCTCCGTGGGGGCCGACGGCCTGATCCTCATCGAGCCTCCGCACGGAAACGCCGCTTTCTCCTGGCGCTTCTACAACGCCGACGGAAGCGAGGCGGAGATGTGCGGCAACGGAGGACGATGCGCCGCCCGTTTTGCCGTGGAAGAGGGGCTGGCCACCAGCCCCCTGGTCTTCGAAACCCTCGCCGGTCCCATCTGGGCGGAGGTCCGCGGCAAGCGCGTAAGGATCAAGCTCTCTCCGCCGCAGGACCTGCGTCTGGACATCCCGCTTCAGTTGCCGGACAAAGAGATCAAGGTCTCCTTCGTCAACACCGGCGTGCCCCACGTGGTCTACTTCGTGGAGAACCTGCCCCACGTGCCGGTGAAGGAATGGGGGCGGCTCATCAGGTTTCACGACGCCTTTGCCCCGCGCGGCACGAACGTCAACTTCGTCGAGGTCACGGGGCCGCGAGAGATCCGCGTGAGGACCTACGAGAGGGGCGTGGAGGACGAGACCCTCGCCTGCGGCACGGGCGCCACGGCAGCGGCTTTGATAGCCGCGGAAAAGGGCCTGGTGGAAACCCCGGTGCGGGTGATCACCTCCGGGGGAGAGGCCCTGGAGATCTCCTTTGGAGAGAGTCCCGAAGAAGTCTTCCTGGAGGGAGAGGCTCGCTTCGTATATCGCGCACGGCTCTCTAGGGAGGCTCTGGAATAAAACACGCAAGGAGGAAGACTAATGGCCGCTAAATGTGCCCGCAAAAAGACCAAGAGCACCAAAAACAAAAAAGCCCTGCAAGGGGCTATTGTTGCTTTGGTTACTCCCTTCAAGGACGGAAAGCTCGACGAGGAGTCCTATCGCGAGCTGGTGGAATGGCAGATCAAGCGCGGCACCCACGGGTTGCTCACCGTGGGGACCACCGGTGAATCAGCCACCCTTTCCCTCGACGAGAAGAAGCGCCTCTACGAGCTCACGGTGGAGATCGCCAACGGAAAGGTCCCGGTCATCGCCGGCACGGGAACGAACAACACCGCGCAGTCCATCGAGCTCACCAAGCTCGCCGCAGACATCGGGGTGGACGCGGTCCTCATGGTCACCCCCTACTACAACAAGCCCACCCAGGAGGGCCTCTATCAGCACTACAAGGCCGTGGCCGAAGCGGTGAAGAAGGTCCCCATCATCCTCTACAACGTGCCCGGCCGCACGAGCGTCTCCCTGGCGCCGGAGACCGTGGCGCGGCTCTCGAAGATCAAGAACATCGTGGGCATCAAGGAAGCCACGGGCAACATGCGCCAGGTGACGGAGATCATCAGGCAGTGCAGCAATCGGTTCCTCCTCTTCTCCGGCGACGACTTCACCGCCTATCCCACCATGGCCCTGGGAGGCGTGGGCGTCATCTCCGTGGCCTCAAACGTCATGCCCAAGGAGATGGCGGACATGATGAACGCCTGCCTCAAGGGCAACTGGGACAAGGGGCGCAAGCTCCACTACAAGCTCTATCCCCTGTTCAAGGCCATGTTCATCGAGACCAACCCCGTTCCGGCCAAGACGGCCCTCTGGCTCATGGGGAAGATCGCCTCTCCCGAGGTGAGGCTCCCGCTTTCCCCGATGAGCGAGGAGAACGTGGAGAAACTCAAGTCCGTACTCGC
>JAADCO010000127.1 GCA_013154385.1 Thermodesulfobacteriota bacterium | reverse complement strand
CAGATGATCGAAGACCTCGGTTACCGGTCGAATTTGATGGTCAGCAGAAACGAGCCATGTTAACTTTGGCCCCGAACTCATGACTTCCCGAAGGAAAGAGCTCAAGCAAGCAGCGCACCTTTTGCCCAAGCCGGCCCACAGCCTCCCCAAGGAAGAGATCTTCAAGCTCCTGGGCACGGGGCCGGAGGGGCTTTCCGAGGAAGAGGCGAGGAGACGGCTCTCCATCTACGGGCCGAACGAGATCGAGGGCGAAAAGCGCACCTCGCCGCTCAAGCTCTTCCTCAAACAGTTCGCCAACCTCCTCATCGTCATCCTCCTCATCGCCGCCGGGGTCTCGTTCTTCGTGGGCGACGCCCTTGAGGCCGGGGTCATCCTCCTCATCGTCGTGGCCTGCGCGGTGCTCGGTTTCATCCAGGAATGGAAGGCCGATCAGGCCCTGGCCGCGCTGAAACAGCTCGCCGCCCCCGAGGCCACGGTCCTCCGCGAAGGGAAGAAGAAGCGCATCCCCGCGCGCGAGGTCGTCCCCGGAGACATCCTGGTGCTCAGCGCCGGCGACAAGGTGGCGGCTGACGGCCGCCTCATCGAGAGCGTGAACCTCAAAGTGGACGAATCCCCGCTCACCGGGGAGTCCGTGGCCGTGGAGAAAGACGCCGAAAAGATCCTCCCGCCGGACACCCCCCTTCCCGAGCGGGTGAACATGGTCTTTTCCGGGACCACGGTCATCTACGGACGGGGGATCGCCGTGGTCACGGCCACGGGCAAGGAGACGGAATTCGGCCGCATCGCCGGGATGCTCGAGTCCGTAGAAACCGAGGCCACGCCCCTTGAGAGACGCATCGCCACCGTGGGGCGCTGGCTGGGAGGGCTCTCGCTGGCCATCGCCGCGCTCGCCGCCCTGATCGGCGTGAGCCAGGGTTATCCGTGGCTCGAGATGTTCATCTGGGGGGTGTCGCTGGCCGTGGCCGCGGTGCCGGAATCGCTTCCCGCCGTGGTCACCGGGGCGCTGGCCATCGGGGTCTCGCGCATGGCCCGCCGGAAGGCCATCGTCAAGAGGCTTCCCGCCGTGGAGACCCTGGGCTCGACCACGGTCATCTGCACGGACAAGACCGGCACCCTCACCAAGAACGAGATGACCGTGCGCGAGATCTGGGCCGGCGGAAAGACCTTCGAGGTCACGGGAAGCGGCTACGACCCGCAAGGGGAGATCCTCCTCGACGGGAAGAAGGTGAAACCCGAACCCGGGACCGCCCTCTACTACACCCTTCTTGCCGGGCTCCTCTGCAACGACGCCGGCATCGAGGACCATAAGGTCGTGGGGGACCCGACCGAAGCGGCCCTCCTCGTCTCCGCTCTAAAGGCCGGGCTCTCTCCCGAGGGCTGGAAGCGGGTGGACGAGCTTCCGTTTGATTCCGAGCGCAAGCGCATGAGCGTCCTCGTGGAAAAGGACGGAAAGCGCCTCATCCTGAGCAAGGGCTCGGTGGAGGCCATTCTTTCCATCTCAAGCGCCATCCTCCTGAACGGAAAACCCGCACCGCTCACCGAAGAGAAGCGGAAAGAGATCCTCTCCGCCGCCGAGGAGATGAGCGAGAAGGCCCTGCGCGTCATGGCCTTTGCCTATCGCGAGGCCGAGACCCTCGAGGAGAAGGAGCTCATCTTCTGCGGGCTCCAGGGCATGATGGACCCGCCGCGGCCCGAGGCCAAAGAGGCCATCAGGGAGTGCCACGAGGCCGGCATCCGCGTCATCATGATCACCGGCGACCACGCGGTCACCGCCCTGGCCGTGGCCGAGGCCCTTTCTCTCGTGCCGAAGAGGGACCCGTCCTACGTGATCACCGCGCGGGAGCTCGAAGAGCTCTCGGACGAAGAACTCAGCGCGCGTCTCAAGAAGACGGCCATCTTCGCCCGCGTCTCCCCGGAGCACAAGCTCCGCATCGTGAAGCTCCTCAAGAAGCAGGGCGAGATCGTGGCCATGACCGGCGACGGGGTGAACGACGCGCCGGCGCTCAAGGCCGCAGACATCGGCATCGCCATGGGCATCACCGGAACAGAGGTGGCCAAGGAGGCCGCGGACCTCATCCTCGCCGACGACAACTTCGCCACCATCGTGGCCGCGGTGGAGGAAGGGCGCACCATCTTCGACAACATCAAGAAGTATCTCCTCTTCCTCCTGAGCTTCAATCTCTCGGAGATCCTCGTCCTCATCGCCGGCTTCCTGGCCAAGCTCCCGCTTCCGCTCACCGCCATCCACATCCTCTGGATCAACCTGGTGACCAACGGCCCGCCGGCGCTTGCCCTGGGCGTGGACCCGCCGGCCCCGGACCTCATGAAGAGGCCGCCCCGCCCGCCGCAGGAAGGGGTCTTCACGAGAAGGCTTGTGGGGCTCATCGCGGGCTTTGCGCTTCTCATGGCCCTTCTCCTCTTTCCGGTCTTCCATCACCTGGCCCAGGATCATCCGGCGCGCTACGCGCAGACCGCGCTCTTCACGGGCTTTGTGCTCATCGCCATCACCGCGGCCTACGTCTCGCGCTCCGAAAGGCTCACCCTCCTCGAACTGGGCCCCTTCAAGAACCGCTGGCTCAACCTCTGCGCCGTGGGCATGATCCTTTCCCAGATCCTCATCGTGGAGTGGAAGCCGCTCAACCACTATCTCCTGACCCGTCCCCTGGAGCCGAAGGTCTGGGGGATCCTCGCCGCCCTGGCCCTCCTCTTCTGTCCTCTGGCCGAGGGGCTGAAGCTCGTCTGGCGCTACTTCGAGAAGAACTCCTCGAAGGGGAAACGGTAGAAAGGAAAGTGTCCGGCGGGGACGGCGCGCACGGAAACCCCGCACGCCTTCCAGAACCTCTCCTGCGCTGGCGGCGGAAAGATGGCGTCCTCCTGCGGGACGAAGGCCCTCACCCTCCCCGGGACCTCGAACCGCGGGGCGTAGTCAAGGAGGGCCTCGAGCTCCTCGACGATTTCGGGGAGCGCGCGCTGCGGGCGACGGGCGAGAAAGCGCCTGAAGTCTTCCTCGTCGGCGAACATGTTGCGATAGAACTT
>JAADCO010000009.1 GCA_013154385.1 Thermodesulfobacteriota bacterium | reverse complement strand
CCGCGGTTGAAACCCGTGACGTCGCTCACGTAGACCGCCCCGCAGTCGCAGAAACCGGCGTCGAAGTCGGAGTACTGGAACCCAAGATTCTCGGGAGGAGCCACGGGAGACTGACAGAAGGGACAGAGAACCGGCTTACCCTTGACCATCTTGCCCCATGATCATCTTTTCCAGTTCTTCGGGCACGGGGTAACCCAGCTCCTTGGCCTTTTGCAGGGCCTTGCGGGCCTCCTCGTGCCGACCGGCGTAGTAAAGGGCCACCGCCATGTTGTTGTAAGCCAGGGCCAGGTTCGGGTCTTTCTCGAGCGCCTTGCGGCAGCATTCGATGGCCTTCTCGAAGTCTCCCTCTTCCACGTAGATGGTCGAAAGATTGACCAGGAGAGAGATCTCGGAGGCATCAATCTTGACCTTCTTCTTCTCGGTCAGCTCCGGATGGGCCTTCATCTTCTCGAGGGCTTCAAGGGCCTTCAGATAGCATTCCTTGGCCTGCTCGAGCTCCCCCAGGTGCAGATGCACCAGACCCAGGTTGATCAGGGCCTCCGGCGAGGAGGGATAGCTCTTCAGGGCGTATTCGAACTGCTTTTTGGCCTCCTCGAGATGGCCCATTTGCGCGAGCAAGGTGCCGAAGTTGATCCGCGCCTCGAAGTTCGGAGGATCGAGCTCGAACAGGCGACGAAAGGCCTTCACCGCCTCTTCGAGCTTTCCCGCCTGCCAGTAAGCAATGGCCAAACGATGGTGGGCAAAGACCGACTTCGGGTTTTCCTCGACTTCTTTTTCGAGGAGGGCGAGCTGTTTCTCGTCCATAAAGCCTCCTTGGTTGTGGAGCTGAATCTATCATTAAGGTCCGAGTTTACAAGGGAGGCCAAAAGGCGATTTTGCCTTTAGAATAATCCGTCCATGCAGTGGCGGAACTCTCTTTGCCTTTTGCTGGCCTTCGTCTGGTTCGGCCTCTATCTTGCCGGCTGGTACCTGGAACTCACCCGGCCCGCGGCCCCGAAAGAGGCCGACGTGCATCCGAAGATCGTCTTCATCCCCCCGGGCACCCCTTTCAACCGCATCGCCGAACTCCTCAAACAGGAGGGCCTCATCTACAGCAAATGGGGCTTCACCCTGGAGGCCTTCCGCCTGGGGTTGCTCGATCGTCTCAAGGCCGGGGAATACGAGATAGACCCGCGGATGAGCCCCGCCGAGATCCTGCGCCTCCTGGCCGAAGGGCGCGTGGTGACCTATCTCGTCACCGTGCCCGAAGGCTACAACCTCTGGCAAATCGCCCCTCTCCTCCAAAAGGTCCACATATGCGACCCGGAAGAGTTCTTCGCCATCGTGCGCAACCGGGAATTCCTCAAGGAAATGGGGATTCCCGGCGAAACCGCCGAGGGTTTCCTCTTTCCGGACACCTACGCCTACTATCGCGGGCTGAGCTGCCGCGCCATGATCACCAAGATGATCGAACGGTTCTGGGAGGTGTGGCAGGAGTTCGCCCCGCGCGCCAAAGAGCGCGGCCTGAGCGTGCTCGAGGTGGTCACCCTGGCCTCCATCGTGGAGAAGGAGGCCCTCGATCCGCGGGAAAGACCCCTCATCGCCGGCGTCTTCTGGAACCGGCTCAAACGCGACATGCCCCTTCAGGCCGATCCCACGGTGCGCTACGCGGTGAAGAAGTTTCGGAGCCGGCTGCGCAAGCGCGACCTGCGGGTGCGAAACCCTTACAACACCTACGTGTATCGCGGCCTCCCTCCCGGCCCCATCTGTAGCCCGGGAAAAGACTCCATCCGGGCCGTGCTCTGGCCGGCGGAGACCGACTATCTCTACTTCGTGGCTAAGGGCGACGGGACCCACTACTTCTCCCGCACCTTAAGGGAACACTGGCAGGCGGTGCAGCGCTATCAGCTCCGAAAACCCGCATCTTCAGCCTCCGACCGTCCGTCCGAAAAAGAATCGTCCCCGAAGAAGTCCGAAGAACCCGCACCCCCTGAGAACGGAGACGCCGCAAAACCTCAGGATGAGGCCGACCGTACGGATCATCCCGCCCCACGGGAATCACCGCCCAGCGCGGAGAAACCGCCTGAAGAAAGGCCCGGCTCGTAGCGTCCCGGGCCCCGTGATGCCCGACCTGGAGCACCTGCGCCCGCAGGTCTTCCCCCGCGGAAAGCAGCGCCCTTTCGGTCTCCTGGTGGGCGTCGGCCATGAAGAGGAACGAGACATCCCGCCAGGAGACCTTGAGCACCAGGGAATCGGCGTTCAGATCCCCGCGCCTCTCCGCGCGCGGCCAAAGAACGCGGAACCGTACCCCGTCGAGCACGAACTCCTGCGGCGCTTCCAGGGGCCCGTAGCGCGGATCATGGCGCAACAGGGCGGCGTACCAGCGATAAAACGGCCCGTCCGGGAGGGGACCGCCGTTGTCGTGGAGGCGGTCAACCCGAAGGACCCGCAGGAGGAGGAAGATTCCGCCGGCGTGGTCGGGATGGGCGTGGGAGACGATGAGCCGGGAAAGGCCCTTCACCCCCCTTCCCGCCAGGAAGCAGGCCACCCGATAGCCGGTGATCAGGTTTCCGGTGTCGAGGAGGAGCCTTTGCCCGTGCGGGGTCTCGAAATAGACCGCCTCTCCCTCGCCCACGTCCAGGAAGTAGACCTTCAGCTCTTCGGCCTCGACCGGAAGGGAGGCCAGGAGAAAGAGGAAAACGAGCCAAACCAAACTCCACCCCCGCCGCTTACGGTGTTCAGAAAGATGTCGCGCAGATCAAAGACCCTTTCGGGCAAGAAGTACTGGAAGACCTCGTCCCCCACGCCGGCCAGGAAGACGAAGAGCATGGCCTTCCACGGAGACCGGAAACACCGCGCCGCCAGAAAACCCAGGACCGCATACTCAAAAAGATGGACCTTCTCTTCGGGATAGGGAAGACGCCACGCCCACCAGACGAGAAAGATCACGAAGAGGACGAAGGGAACGGCCCTGGCCCCGTGGCTGAGCAACAAAAGGATGGCGCCCAGGGCCCCCAGGACCAGGAGGACCTCAAGAGCGCGGTCCACGTAAGGAAGGAGACCGCTTTCCTTGAGGAG
>JAADCO010000165.1 GCA_013154385.1 Thermodesulfobacteriota bacterium | reverse complement strand
CGGAGAGGCCCACCAGGGCGCCGCGAAAACCCGTCTTGCGAAAGTAGTCCCTCACGCCGAGGACAAGGGCCTTGAGGAGGCTTTCTTCCCGCCGCGTGGAGACCGGATGCCTTTCGCCGCGGCCTTCTTCCAGGTCCACGAGGAGGAGGTCTTCTTCGAAATCCCGCGCTTCAGCCAGGAGCTCTCCCTCCGGGGAGAAGACCAGGCTGTGGCCGTCGAAGATCAGATGGTCGTTGGCCCCGACCTGGTTGCAGTAGAGGATGTGGGCCTTTGTGCGCCGGGCCTGGGTGGAGAGGAGGTCCTGGCGCAACTTCCCCTTCCCGAGGTGGAAGGGGCTGGCCGAGATGTTGACGATGACCCGGACGCCCTGTTCGGCGAGCAGGGCAATGGGGTCGAAGTGGTAGCGGAAGGAGACGAAGCCCGGAAGGTTCCAGATGTCTTCACAGATGGTGAGCCCCCAGGGCCGGTTTTCGAATTCGAAGAGGGTCACTCGGCCGAGCGGCGCGAAGTAGCGCGGTTCGTCGTAGATGTCGTAAGAGGGCAGGAGGTTCTTGGCGTAACGCACCAGTTCCTGCCCGTTCTTGAAGCAGACGGCCACGTTCTGCCAGGGGAGCCCCTCGTGCTGGGGATGGGTGGCGGCAAAGCCCAGGATGACGGCTATGCCGCTGATCTTTTCCTTCAGGCGGCGATAGGTGTCTTCCATTTCCTCCAGGAAGTCGCGCCGGTAGAAGAGATCGCGGGGAGGATAGCCGCAGAGCGAGAGCTCGGGGAAGACGACGAGAGAGGCCCCGGCCTCCCTGGCCTGGTTGGCAAAGGTTTCTATCTTCCGGGCGTTTCCCTCGAGATCCCCCACGGTGGGATTTATCTGGGCCAGCGCGAGTTTCATAGCGCTAAACCTAGAAGCCTTAGGTCAGCCCGTCAACGGCCCCAGCCGCCGATGCCGAAGAGGTTGATGTAGAAGGAGAACCGGGTTTCGTCCGGGTTGTGGTAGATGGTGAAGGTGCCCCACCAGCACTTGGAGTAGTACTCGAGCCCGAGAGTGGAGCTCACCAGCTCGCCCTGGATGAAGCTGTACTCGCCCTGATAGCTCACGAAGAAGCTCCGCCAGGGGTTGTATCGCGCGCGGAAGTTGAACTGCTTTACGTTTCTCGCGCGGTCCCAGCGATAGTCGAAGCCGATGTATTCGTTGCGGGCGTTGCGCAGGTCTGCGGTGAGGTTTATGGTGCTGAACCCCAGCCCGTAGAAGTTGTAGGCGGTTTCCGCGCGCAGATAGAAGTTCGACCAGAACTTGAGCTCGCCTTCGAGCGAAAGGTCGGAGAAGGGCCGGCGCTGTTCCTCGTCGCTCTCCAGTTTTCGCGAGGCCTCCCGAAAGTCGTAACTCTGGGAGAGGCAGAGCCGCACGATGTCCGTGTACCGCACCTGTCCGCCCCTCTCCTCTTTGGCGGAGACGAACTGGATGATCCGATACTCCAGCCGGTTTATGGGTTCCAGCCGGTCTTCGAGGACGAATTCCGGCAGGTCGTCCTGATCCACGGAGGGGCGGTAGAAGTAGCGCAACTCCGGCCGGAAGGTGTGTCTTATGCGGGTCAGTTGGCGGAAGTTGAAGGGGTAGGTGCGCCAGAAGGTCACACCGGTGCGGGCGTCTATTTCGTAGAGCGTGCGGGAGAGGTCTTCGTGGCCCCTTTCGTCTCGCCAGTTCACGAAGTAGGCGGTGTGGCGGAGGCGATAGGCCACGCGCCAGTCAAGGGGCGTCCAGATGGCGGGAGAGAGGCTCATCTCCGGCGTGAGGTCCAGCCGATGGCCGCGGGAGCCGGTTTCACGCCACCAGTAGGTGTATTCCACGCGGCTCATGAGGTTGATGGGCCCCAGGATGGGGGCCGTGAGGCGCGAGAGATAGACCCTGGGAAGGGGCATGAGGGTGGTGTCCTGATCCTTGATGAGGCTGTCGTAGTAGGCGGCCTCCGTCTGGAAGAAATAGCCCCCGCGGGGATAGTTGAGCCAGAGGATGCTTCGCCTGTAGCGCGCGTTGATCTCGTCGAGCCCGCGTCCGAACTTCTTGAGATAGCTCTGGTTGCTGAGCGTGAACCCCAGAGGGCCTCCGGCGAACTCGTAGAGGAAGTCCCGGTCCGAGAGGATGTCGAGATCCAGATGGAGCTCCGCGCGTTTCCCCAGGGCTTGGTCGAACTTTCCGGTGATCCAGTAGCGCTTCTGGTTGGTGCGGATGATGCCGTCGTTGTTGTAGTCGTTGTCCTTTTCCTTGTCCTTGAGATAGCGCACGCGCACGGTGCCTTTCTGCTGGGGGGCGAGGACGTAGCGGCCCTCAACCCCGGCCATGAACCCGCGTTTGTCCGTGTAGTAGGGATAGAAGGTGAGGTCCAGGCTGTCGTTGATGTTCAGGAAGAAGGGGATTTCGATGCCGAAGCCTTCACGGGAGCCGTGCACCAGGCGCGGGAAGAGGAAGCCGCTCTGGCGGTCCTTCTTGACCGAGAAGCTGACGTAAGGCGAATAGAGGAGAGGCAGGCGCTTGACGTTGAAGGTGACGTGTTTGGCCTTGGCCTTTCCTACCGCGGTGATGCGGAGTTTTCGGCAGCGAAAGCTCCAGTCGGGCTGGCACTTCTTTTCGCGGCAGATGTCGCAGGTGGTGACCACGGCCTTTTCGGCCTCGTAGGCGTCGGTGCCCAGGCGTTTCATCTTGTCGGCCACGACGTGGACGTGATCCTTCGAGAGGAAGAGGTGTCCGTTCTGTATCTCGCCGCGCGAGGTTTCCAGATCGAGCCAGGCGTAGCTTCCCTCGAGCCAGTCGCCGTCGGAGATGATCTTGAGGGGCCCCCAGATGATGAAACGCTTGAGCCGGGCTTCGTATCGCACCCGCGGGCAGATGATCGTGGTCTCCTCCCCTTTGATGACCACGTCTCCCTCGGCGATGTAGACCTCGCTCCGCGAATAGTAGATGAACCTCCGGGCCTCGATTTTCCAGGCAGCCAAAGCGGATACCGGGAGGAGGCAAAAGAGGAGAAGGAGCAAAGGAGCCCAAGGAATTCTGCCCATCATCCCCGAAGACATC
>JAADCO010000085.1 GCA_013154385.1 Thermodesulfobacteriota bacterium | reverse complement strand
ACGAAACCCACGCCGGCAGCCAGCCCCACGATGCCGGGAAGATTGGGTGTGCCGCACTCGAAGCGATCCGGCAGGAAATCGGGCACTTCGAGGGACTCGGAACGGCTTCCCGTGCCCCCCACCTTGATGGGTTTTAAGTCCTCCTCGCGCCCCTCGGCGAGATAGAGCACCCCGGTGCCTCCGGGGCCGTAGAGCCCCTTGTGGCCGGAGAAGGCGAGGAAATCTATCCCCTCCAGGGGGAAGAAAAGGTGCCCCACGGCCTGGGCGGCGTCAACCAAGAGGAGGCTTTCGCCCTTTTCGGCGATCACCTGCGCCAGGGGCTGGATGGTTCCCGTGACGTTGGAGACGTAGTTGAGGCAGATGAGCCGCGGCTTCAGGGTGCGTCTCATCTCCGCCAGGCGTTCGAGGTCAAGGAGCCCGTCCTGATGACAGGGGACGTAGTGGACCTCCACGCCCCTTTCCCGGCGCAGATACTCGAGGGGGCGCGCCACGGAATTGTGTTCCATGGAGGTGGCAAGCACCCGGTCCCCCGGCTGCAGGAGACCAAAGAGCACCATGTTGAGCCCCTCGGTGGCCCCGGAGGTAAAGACGATGCGGCTCGAATCGGAAACGCCCAGAAAAGAGGCGATTCGTTCGCGCGCCTCGAAGATGAGCCTGCTCGCCTCGATGGCGCCCCGATGAGCCGAACGCCCGGGGCTTCCGGGGACGTTTCGCAGACACTCCCCCACGGCCTCGATGACTTCGGACGGTTTGGGAAAAGAAGTCGCCGCCTGGTCGAGATAGATCATGGTTTGATCACCCGCGCGGAAAGCATGGTCTCCAAGATATCATACATATTCGAGATCTGTCCCACGGCCAATTTGTCTTTTACCCGATAGTAATCGAGGCAGGTCCCGCAGACGAGGATCTCCACCCCTTCTTTTTCGAGAGCCCTCAGGTCTTCGAGGATCTCCGAATCCTCAAGGACCAAAAAGACCCCTTCGTTGTAACAAATGATGGTCTTGGGCCTCGTCTTCGTCTCCCGCAGGGTCTTCACCAGGGCCCTGAGGAGAAGACGGGAGAGGGCCTCGTCTCCCCGGCCCATGCCGCGGGAGGAAAACACCATCACCACCGGGCTCTCCTGCGCCGGGGCGCAGCTTACGAGGCTCACCTCCTGGCCGGGGCCCTTCTTGGTCACGTAGAGGGCGAAATGGCCCTCCTTTTCTTCGACGCGGACCTCGTGCCCCTGGGCCTCGGCAAAGCGGGTCACGTTCTTGACCGCGGCCTCGTTGTCCACGAGGACCACGAGCGTCTCGCCTTCAGAGAGATCGTCGAGAGCGTTCTTGGTGTTGATCACGGGCTGAGGACAGGGTAACCCGCGGCAATCTATTTCTCGCATTTCTCCCTCCCTCGAAAACTTTTGGGCGGATTTTAAAATTTCCGTTACTCTATGGGCAAATATCATTGCTCCTTCCCCTCGGGATGGGGGAAACTTATTCATTAAGCCAATGAATGAATTGTTAAGAGTAGCCCGCGGTGAAATTGCCGCCGAATGGAGGCTCACGGGCGGCAAGCTGCTTGATCTTTTCACCGGAGAGGAAAGGCCAACGGATCTCTTCGTCCACCAAGGGCGCATCGTCGGCTTCCAGGCCCGCGAAGCGCAAAGGACTCTCGATCTTTCCGGGGGATACATCCTCCCCGGTTTCATAGACGCCCATCTCCATCTCGAAAGCTCCTATCTCGTGCCCACGGAGCTTGCGCGCATCCTCCTTCCGCGCGGCACGACCACCCTCATCTGCGATCCCCACGAGATAGCCAACGTCCTCGGGAGAGAGGGCCTCGATTATCTCCGGCGGGAGGCGGAAAGAAGCCCCCTTTCGGTGTTCTTCACCGCCCCTTCCTGTGTGCCGGCGTCTCCCTTCGAAACACCGGGGGCCGTGCTCGATCACGAGGAAGTAGCCCGGATCCTGCGCCATCCTCACGTCCTCGGTCTCGCGGAGGTGATGAACTTTCCGGGCACCGTTTCCGGAGATCCGGAGATCGTGTGCAAGCTCCAGGCGGCGCATATCTTGGGGAAGACCATAGACGGACACGCGCCCGGCCTCGGAGGGAAGGCCCTTGAGGCCTATCGCCTCCTCGGGCCTTCGTCTGACCACGAATGCGTGACGGCGGAAGAAGCCGCCGAGAAACTTCGTCTGGGCTTCCGCATCTTCATCCGTCGGGGAACGGCGGCCAACAACCTCTTCGACCTCCTCCCCCTGGTGCGGCCGGACAACTATCCGTTCTTCTGCTTCTGCAGCGACGACCTTTCACCGCGGGAAATCGTCTCTTCGGGGCATCTCGACGAAACTTTGAGGGAAGCCGTCTCCGGCGGACTTGACCCGCTGACCGCGGTCCGCCTGGCCACCCTGTCTCCGGCCCTCTACTTCGGTCTCCGCGATCGGGGGGCCATCTTTCCCGGCGCAAGGGCGGATCTCGTGATCGTCAAGGACCTCCGGGAGTTTAGGCCCCTTTACGTCTTCGCCGGGGGAAAACTGGTGGCAAAGGAAGGCCGCTATCTTCCCGCGCTTCTTCCGCCCGGACCGGCTCCCGACCATCCGGTGAGAATCCCCGCGGAACTAGACTTTCGCCTCCCGGCCCGCGGGAAACGGGTGCGGGTAATCGGCCTCATCCCGGGCCAGATCCTCACCGAAGAACTGATCCTCGAACCAGCCGTGGTCGGCGGAGAGGTCGTCCCGGACCCCGAAAGGGATCTGGCGAAGATCGTCTGCCTGGAAAGACACCACGGCACCGGCCGATACGCCGTGGGGCTGGTCCACGGCTTCGGGCTGAAAGAGGGGGCGCTGGCCAGCACCGTAGCCCACGATAGCCATCATCTCCTGCTGGTGGGCATGGATGACGACGATCTTCGGGTTGCGGCGCAACGAATCAAGGAGCTTGGCGGAGGCCAAGTGGTGATCAAGCAGGGCCGGATCCTGGCTGAGCTGCCCCTCCCCATTGCCGGGCTCTTGAGCCCGTTTAAGGCCGAAGAGGTGATAGAACGCCTCGAAAATCTGAAAAAAGCCGCGCAAACCCTGGGTTGTAAT
>JAADCO010000023.1 GCA_013154385.1 Thermodesulfobacteriota bacterium | reverse complement strand
CTTCTCGCCAAGGCGGTGGCGGGTGAGGCCGGGGTGCCCTTCATCTCCATCTCGGGGTCTTCCTTCGTGGAGATGTTTGTGGGCGTGGGGGCCGCCAGGGTGCGCGATCTCTTCAAGACCGCCGAGGAAAAGGCCCCGTGCATCATCTTCATCGACGAGATAGACGCCCTGGGCAAGGTCCGCGGTGTCTCCCCGGTCTCCGGGGTGGACGAGAGGGAGCAGACCCTCGCGCAGCTCCTCACGGAGATGGACGGGTTCGACTCCAAGAAGGGCGTCATCATCATGGCGGCCACCAACCGTCCGGAGATCCTCGATCCGGCGCTTTTGCGCCCCGGGCGCTTCGACCGCCACATCGTCGTCGATCGCCCGGATCTCAAGGGGCGGGAGGCTATTCTCCGCGTGCACACGCGGCACGTGAAGCTGGCGCCAGACGTTGATCTCCGGGTCATCGCCGCGCGCACGCCGGGCATGGTGGGGGCTGATCTCGCCAACGTGGTCAACGAGGCCGCCCTGCTCGCCGCCCGGAAGAACAAGAAATGGGTGGAGATGGAGGACTTCGAGGAGGCCGTGGATCGGGTGATCGCCGGTCTCCAGAAGAAGAACCGCTACATCTCCAGCCAGGAGAAGGAAAGGGTGGCCTATCACGAATCCGGCCACGCTCTCGTGGCTTCGGCCCTGCCGCACGCCGACCCCGTGCATCGCATCTCCATCGTGCCCCGGGGCATGGCGGCCCTCGGCTACACGCTCCAGCTCCCCACCGAGGATCGCTATCTGATGACCCGTTCCGAGCTCCTGGACAAGCTGGCCGTGCTCCTCGGCGGGCGGGCCGCGGAGGAGATAGTCTACGGTGAGGTCTCCACCGGGGCGCAGAACGACCTCGAAAAGGCCACGGAGATCGCCCGCGCCATGGTCATGGACTACGGGATGAGCGAAACCCTGGGCCCGCAGACGTTTCGCAAGCGGGAGAGCCTTTTCCTCGAGCCCTTCCTCCGGCATCGGGAGGACATAAGCGAAGAGACCGCCCGCCTCATAGACGCCGAGGTCTCGAAGATCATCCGCGAGGCCTATCAGCGGGCCAAGGAGGTGCTCGAAAGGCATCGCCAGCGGCTGGAAGAGCTCGCCAGGACCCTGCTCGCCAAAGAGACCCTCGAGGGCGAGGAGCTTGATCGTCTCCTCAAACTCGATTGATCGCTTGAGAAAGCCTTTGGGCAAGATTATGCTGCCTTAGCCGAAATCCCCTGGAGGAGGTCATCGTGAGCGAGGAAAGTGCGGTCCTTTTGGCGCGTCGCAAGAAGGCCGAAGAACTGGAATCCATGGGCATCCCCCTCTTTCCCAACGATTTTCGCCCTACGGATCGCGCGGGGGCCATTCACGAGATATTCGGGCACTACTCCGACGAAGAACTGGCCCGGATCAAGGAGCCCTTTCGCCTGGCCGGAAGGCTCATGGCGCGCCGAGACTTCGGCAAGGCCATCTTTGCCCACATCCAGGACGAAACCGGCCGGATCCAGATCTTCGTCAAGCGCGACGAGCTCGGTCCCGAAGCCTTCAAGCTCTTCAAAAAGTACTTCGATCTCGGGGACATCATCGGGGTCGAGGGCCATCTCTTCCGCACCAAGACCGGGGAGCTCACCATCCTCGCCAAGAGCGTGAAGCTGATCACCAAGGCCTTTCGGCCTTTGCCGGAGAAGTATCACGGCCTCCAGGACGTGGAGCTCCGCTATCGCCGCCGCTATCTCGACCTCATCATGAACGAGCGGGTGCGGGAGATCTTCCGAACGAGGAGCCGCATCGTCCAGTATTTCCGCAACTACTTCTCCTCGCAGGGGTTCCTCGAGGTGGAGACCCCGATGATGCAGGTCATTCCCGGAGGGGCCACGGCCCGGCCCTTCAAGACCTATCATCACGCCCTGGAGAGGGAGCTCTATCTCCGCATCGCCCCGGAGCTCTATCTCAAGAGGCTCCTGGTGGGCGGTTTTGAGCGGGTCTTTGAGCTCAACCGCAACTTCCGCAACGAAGGGGTGAGCGTGCAGCACAACCCGGAATTCACCATGCTCGAGTTTTACGAAGCCTACGCCACTTACGAAGACCTGATCGTGCGCACGGAGGAGCTCTTCCTCGGTCTGTGCCGGGAGCTCACGGGTGGCTCAAAGATCGTCTATCAGGGGGAGGAGATAGACTTCACGCCGCCCTGGCCGCGGATTCCCTTCAAGGAGGCGCTCATCAAGATCGGCGGTGTTCCCGAAGAGGTGCTTGCCTCCCGGGAGAAGGTCATCGCCTTTGCGCGCGAGAGGGACATCAAGATAGACGAAAGGGAGCAGGTCCTCGGCAAGCTCTGGGCCAAGCTCTTCGACGCCCTGGTGGAGCCCAAGCTCGTCCAGCCCACCTTTATCGTGGCCTTTCCCGTGGACATCTCTCCTCTTGCGCGGCGCAACGAGAAAGACCCCACGGTGGCGGATCGGTTCGAGCTCTTCATCGCCGGGCGGGAGATCGCCAACGCCTTCTCCGAGCTGAACGACCCGCGCGACCAGCGGGCCCGTTTCGAGGAACAGATCAAGAGGCGCCTTGAGGACGATCCCGAGATCCATCCGGAGATTGACGAGGACTTCATCCGCGCCCTGGAGCACGGGATGCCGCCGGCGGCAGGCGAGGGCATCGGCATTGACCGGGTGGTGATGCTCTTTACGGATTCGCCTTCGATCCGCGAGGTCATCCTCTTTCCGCATCTGCGTCCGGAAAAGTGATCCATGAAACGTTTCGAATGGTTCATTGCCTGGCGATATCTGCTGTCGAGAAAGAGGCATCGCTTCACCTCCTTCATCTCCGTGATGGCCATGGTGGGGGTGGCCATCGGCGTGTGCGCCCTGATCGTGGTCATCGCCGTCATGGCGGGTTTCCAGAAGGAGCTTAGGGACCGCCTCATCGGGATAAACTCCCATCTCATCGTTGAGCGCCTGGGGGGCGATTTTATCGAATACCGCTCGGTGGCCGAGAAGATCCTTTCCCTGCGCGTGAAGAAGAAGGGCCTTTCCGGGCTCCTTGCGCGGCTCAAGGGGGAGGGCGAAGTGCGGGC
>JAADCO010000006.1 GCA_013154385.1 Thermodesulfobacteriota bacterium | reverse complement strand
TCAGAGAGGGTGTGGTCTGGAGTCGCTGGCCCAAGGTAGAGGAGGGGCAGGAGCTTCCGGAAGACGAGAGCCAGATCGAGGTGGCCGAGGGCGTGTCCTTCAAGGACGAACTGATGGCCCTGGCCAAGGACTACGTCCGCATGGGCGTGGTCAAGATGCAGAAATATGCGCCGCCCGAGCCTTACAGGCCCGAAGAAGAGATCACCTGGAAGGTCCTGGTGATGGGCGGTGGGGTGGCCGGTCTCACCGCGGCCCTTGAGGTGGCCAAGGCGGGTTACGAGGCGGTCCTCATCGAGAAGGAGAACGAGCTCGGCGGTTTTGTGGCCAAGATGAAGAAGCAGCTTCAGGTGGGGCATCCCTATCGGAACCTCGAGGACCCCATCGTGAAGAAGCTCATCGAAGAGGTCGAGGCCAACGATAAGATTCAGGTCATTACCGGGGCCACGGTGGAGAAGATCGCCGGCGCTCCCGGTTTCTTTGACGTCACCTACAACAAGGGTGGTTCGGAGGAGACCATCCGCATTGGTACCATCGTGGTGGCCACGGGTTGGAAGCCTTACGACGCGAGCAAGCTGGAGGAGCCCTACGGTTACGGCAAGTATCCCGATGTGGTCACCAACGTCCAGTTCGAAGAGATGCTTGCCAAGGGCGAGCTCAAGCGTCCCTCCGACGGTTCGCCTGTAAAGAGTGTGGCCTTCATCCAGTGTGCGGGACAGCGTGACCCGGATCATCTCCCCTATTGTTCGGGTGTCTGCTGCCTGGCCTCTCTGAAGCAGGCCAAGCTCTTTCGCGAGATGGACGACGAGGCCAAGGCTTACATCTTCTACAAAGATATGCGGACCATGGGTATCTACGAGAACTTTTATCAGAGCCTCCAGGATGATCCGGGGATCTTCCTGACGAAGGCGGAATTCAAGTCCCTTTCCCAGGGCGATGACGGAAGGCTGGTCGTAGAGGTGGATCAGACCCTTCTCGGCGAAGATCTTGCGGTTCCGGTGGACCTGGTCGTCCTGGCCACGGGAATGGTGCCTACCACGGCTGATGATCCTGTGATTCCACTCGAATATCGTCAGGGTCCCGGTTTCCCTGAGCTTGAGCTCTTCTACGGCTATGCGGACTCGAACTATATCTGCTTCCCTTACGAGACCCGTCGGACGGGTATTTACACGGCTGGTTGTGTCCATCAGCCCATGACCATCGGGCAGGCGATGGAAGATGCCGCTGGGGCCGCGCTCAAGGCCATCCAGTGTCTCAAGGCCATTGAGGCGGGCCATGCTGTCCATCCTCGGACTTGGGACTACTCCTATCCGGAGTTCAACTTCAAGCGCTGTACCCAGTGTAAGCGTTGTACCGAAGAGTGTCCCTTCGGCGCCCTTGACGACGACCCGAAGGGTACGCCCATGCCCAATCCGACTCGTTGCCGTCGCTGCGGTACCTGCTTCGGTGCCTGTCCGGAGCGTGTCATCGGGTTCAAGGACTACAACATCGACATGGTTAGCTCCATGATCAAAGCCTGTGAGATGCCCGAGCCGGATTACGGTCTCTTCCGCGTGATCGCCTTTGTGTGCGAAAACGACGCTTATCCGGCCCTTGACATGGCGGCCTATCATCGGGCCAATATTCCTCTTTCCATTCGCTTCATCCCGGTTCGATGCCTCGGTGCGGTAAACGTGGCGTGGGTGCGCGACGCGATGAGCGGCGGCTGGGACGGAGTTCTCATGCTCGGCTGTAAGTACGGTGAGAACTATCAATGTCACTTCATCAAAGGTAGTGAGCTGGCCAACCGGCGTATGGAAAACGTGGCGGAGACCTTGCAGCAGTTGGCTCTGGAACCTGAGCGAGTGGTGCTTCACGTGGTGGCCATTGACGAGTACGATAAGGTGCCTCAGACCTTGCAGGAGTTCCAGGAGACCTTAGAGGGTATTGGAGAAAGCCCCTTCAAAGGCTGGTAAGGAGGGAACGGATATGCCTACCTATGTCGAACCGGATTTGAAATTTGTCAAAGGTATCATTGCGTCGGGGGGAGACACGCTCAAGCGGTGCTATCAGTGCGCCACTTGTGCGGTGATCTGTCCTCTCTCCACGGATGAGCGGCCCTTTCCGCGGAAGCAGATGATCCTGGCCCAGTGGGGCATGGCTGATCGGATCGCCAAGGATCCGGCCATCTGGCTCTGCCATCAGTGCAGCGACTGCACGGCCTACTGCCCGCGGGGGGCGCGTCCCGGTGATGTGTTGGCCGCCATTCGGGCCATGGCCATCAGGGAGTATGCCGAGCCCAAGATCTTGTGGAGTCTCTTCAATAACTTGGGTGGGTTGATCGTGCTCTTTGGTCTGGCCATTACGGTCATCGTGGCCGCCATTCTCATCGCCAACAAAGGCATTCCCCACCTGGAGACTCCGGTGCGTTTCTCTCACGGGCTCTTTGAAGGTTTCCTTCCCGTGGCCTTTGTGGACGCCATCTTCTTGCCCTTGGTAGGGTTTGTGGCCTTGGTCTCGTTGCGAGGTATCTCCAAGATGTGGAACCAGCTCATGGCCGGGGTGGAGATACCGGAGGCTTACAAGGCCACGACCGGGGAGATGATCTCGAACTACATCATCCCCACGGTGAAGGAGATTCTGGCCCACGAGCGCTTCAAGAAGTGCGGGGTGAACTTCAACCGGTTTTTTGGGCATCGGTTCGTGCTGTGGGCTTTCATCATCCTCTTCATCGTCACGAACATCGTCTTCATCGGGGCGGACTTCTTGGGGTTCCACACTCCGTGGCCGCTCTGGAACCCGGTGAAGATCTTTGCCAACCTGGGTGCCATTATCCTCATCTACGGCACCATCCTGCTCATCCAGAACCGTAAGGCCCGGGAAGCCGAAGGGACCATGCGCGGTTCCTACGCCGATTGGTTCCTTCTCTATATCATCCTCTTCATCGGTATTACGGGTTTGGGCGCGGAGATCCTGCGTCTCCTCAACCTCAAGATCGCCTATCCGATGTACATTGCTCATTTGGCGTGCGTCTTCGTGCTCTTTCTTGGTCTGCCGTACTCCAAGTTTGCCCATCTCATTTACCGGACCACGGTCATGGTCTACGAGCGCTACGTAGACGACGTGCGTCAGAAGCTTG
>JAADCO010000178.1 GCA_013154385.1 Thermodesulfobacteriota bacterium | reverse complement strand
CGATACTCTCCGGGGCCGGCCGGGGCCAGGGGCAGCCTCTTCGGATACCAGTGCCCGTGCGGGGTCCTTATCTCCACCGGACAGCCCGGGTAAGGGAGGGCCGGAAGCGGCTCCTCGAGCACCAGACGAAAGTCTTCCTTTCGGCCTTTGCACTCCAGGGGAAGGACGGCCAGGGACCAGTGCCCGCGACGATATTTGGTGTAGACGAAGGCCGAAAGATAGACGCGCCGAAAGGTGTTTCCCGAAGTCTCCGGCGGATAGAGACGGCCAAGCAGGGTGTGATCCCGCTTCAGGGGAGCGAAGTCCCCCAGGTCGAAGAACGGGGAAAGCCCGGTCACGGACCAGGAAGAGGGGACGGACCAGGGCAGATAATGAAAGACGAGGAGAGAGACCCCGCCGCTGACCAGCAAGACGGCAAGAGGACCAAGGGCCCTGAGGCCCCTTCCCGCGGAAGAGAGCTGCCAGAAATACATCCCCGGAAGGAGCCCTCCAAGGAGCACGAGGAGGAGCCAGATCACGGAACAGTTCCCCTGGATCAGCCGCAGGAGCACCAGCAGGAAGGAAAGGAGCAGGATTTGCAACACGTCGTGCTCGCGATGGGGGGAAAGCGTCTTCACCAGGATGACCGCCAGGACGAAACCCGCCAGCCGACCCCAGAGGTTCTCCCACGAGAGGCCGGGAAGGCTCAACACGGCGATCACGAAGACGGCGAGCGCCCCCAGGTTTTCGGAAAGAGGCGCCCTTTGCCCGGAAAAGACCCGCCAGATCCCGTAGGCCAGCCCCACGAGGAAGCCGGTCGTAAGCCACCACGGGGCCTCGGCCAGAAAGGGAAAAGCGGCGAGAAACGCCGAGACATAGGCCCAAACCGCAGGCCACGGAGAGGGTAGATGGAGCTTCCGGACGGAGAAGGCCCTCTGCGGCGGAGGGAGGACTTCCTCCTCCTCTTCCTCCCCGGTCTTTCTCACCAGCAACCGCTGAAACCGGGCCAGGGCCTTCCAGTCCAGACGGGACCAGGGATGGCGCCCGTCGTATTCCGTGAGCTCGCTCACGGAATCGTGGGTCTTCTCGCGATGGCGGGAGGGCTCAAGGGAGATCACCGGCCCCCGAAGACGCTTGGCCACGCGAAAGAAGCCCAGGGGGAAGCTTGAGACCAGCAAGACCTCCTGCTCCCCGGAAGGCGGATCCGTGAGCGGCAAGATCACCTGCTGCCGGCCCTTCACCAGGGGCAGGTCCCCTTCCCCGCCGGCGCAGCGGACCTTGAGGGCGTAGGAGGTGCCCCAGGGTCTCGACACGGTGAGCGGAAGGAAAAACGGCCCCCGGCCCCTCAAGCGCCTCCGCCTCCTCTCCACCTCGAGGGGGAAGACGTTGAAGAGCGCCAGGAGAAGGACCACGAGGAGGACGATGGCCAGGAAACCCCCGAGCACCAGAAGAGGACGCGCGCGGGCCACAAAGGCCAGAAAGAAGACGACCGCGTTCAGCGCCGCAAACACCAGACCGGTTTTCGTGAAGCGAACCGAGGGCATCCTACACCGGTACCGGGACGTCGGAGAGGAAGAGCCGCAGACACTCTTCCCTTTCAAGGCCCTCAACCTCTTCGGTGAGGGGCAAACGATGATAAGCCACGGGCAGGAAGACGCTCTTCACGTCGTCCGGAATGACGAAGTCGCGCCCGGAGAGATAGGCCACGGCCTGGGCAGCACGTTTCAGGGCCAGGAGACCGCGGGTGGAGAAGCCGAAAAGGAAGCTCCTTTCTTCCCGCGAGGCCCAGGCTATGTCCAGGAGATAATCAACGACCTTCGGCGAGATCTTCACCTTCCTGACCTCGTTCTGGATGCGCAGAAGATCCTCCATGGAGACGATCTGGGGCAAGTCCCTGGCCTTCTCGTAGAAACCGTCGCGCAGGAGGATCTCGGCTTCCTCTTCCCTCTCAGGATACCCCAAACGCAGGCGCATGAGAAACCGGTCGAGCTGGGATTCGGGAAGCGGGAAGGTGCCGTGCTGTTCCAGAGGGTTCTGGGTGGCGATGACGAAGAAGGGTTGCGGGAGGGTGAGGGTCTCCCCTCCGAGGCTCACCCGCCCCTCGCCCATGGCCTCGAGCAAGGCGCTCTGCGTGCGGGGGCTGGCCCGGTTGAGCTCGTCCGCCAGGAAGAAGTTGGTAAAGATGGGCCCCGGACGGATCTCGAAGCGCCCTTCGGCGGGAAGGTATATCTCCGTGCCCAGGATGTCTGCGGGCAGGAGATCGTTGGTGAACTGCACCCTCTTGAACTGGCAACCGAAGACCCGCGCCATGGCCGTGGCAAAGGTGGTCTTGCCGGTGCCGGGAAGATCCTCGAGCAGGAGATGCCCTCGGGCCAAGAGGGAAGCCACACCCAGGCGGATCACCTCGTATTTGCCCTTGAGGACCTCGTTGAGACAGGAAAGGGCCCGGGCCACAGGTTTGTCCATCATTTCTTGCATCGGGCCCCCGGAGGGTCAGCTTCAAACTAACGCATGGGATACAAACCCGTGCCGGGGAAAGGCGCCTGCGGCTCGGAGAGCACGAAGCGTTTGTCCTTGATCCAGCCCTTGAGGATCTCGGCGATCTCCCGGGCCCGCACGTAGCTCGACAGGGGCACCGTGGGGACGTCCTTGTCGAGGATGCGGATCTTTCCGCTCTTGAGCTCCGCGTAGCTCACCGAACCGTAGGAGCGCTTGATGCCGTTGGGATAGTCGTAGCCGTAGTCCACCACCTGCGTGAAGATCTCCTCGTCCGAGACACCGGTGAAGGAGGCGATCTCCTCGTTGAGGATGGGAATGGGCACCCCCACTCCTACGGCCAGGGAGCAACCGTAGCCGAGAATGCTCACCCCCACGAGCCACTTGGGGGACATCTGCTTGAGGTCCCCGTAGACCATGAGGGTCGCCGCCGGGGTCATGGGCATGCCCTTTTCCGTGCGCGGGACCTTGAAGTTGCACTGCGTCCCGGCCCAGGCCACGTAGCCGATCCCGCCTCCCAGGAAGATGCGCGTGCCCACGCCGATGGTGCGCAGGTAAGGGTCGTTGAAAAGCGGCGAGAGCTGCCCGGACGTGGCGTAGTTGGCGTTTCCCGCGCGCGGTCGCAACACCCCCATGTAGGTGTAGATGGTGCGGT
>JAADCO010000004.1 GCA_013154385.1 Thermodesulfobacteriota bacterium | reverse complement strand
TTGGCGATGAACATGGCGGCCACGGCCTCGTAGAGGGCGGTGCCGTCCATGTTGATGGTGGCCCCCAGGGGGAGGACGAAACCCGCGATCTTTTTCGGCACCCCGCCCTTTTCCTCGGCCACCTCGAGGGAGATGGGGAGGGTGGCGGAGCTTGAGGCCGTGGAAAAGGCCACGAATATCGCCTCGCGCACGCGCCAGAAGTAGGCCCAGGGCCTTTCACCGCCCAGGAAGTAGAGGATCGCCCCGAGGGTGACCACCGCGTGGAACCCAAGCCCCAAAACCACGGTGAGCACGTATTCGGAGAGCTGGAAGAGCGGAGAGAGCCCCTTCTCCGCCACGATCCCTCCCACGATGGCGAAAACACCCAGGGGAGTGAGGCGGATGATCCAGCGAATGAGGACGATCAGGGCGTCGTTTAGGGCCTCGAAGAAGTCGAAGAGCAGGGTCCTCTTTTGCGGCGGGAGGACGAGCGTGGCAAAACCGAAGAGCAGGGCGAAGAAGATGATGGGAAGGACCTCTCCTTCGGCCACGCACTTGACCGGGTTCTGCGGGATCAAGCCCAGGACGAGATCGGAGAAGGTGATCCCCTTGACCGAGACCGAAGAAGCCACCTGCCCCGGGGAGGCCCCGGGTTTCAAGAGGTTGACCATGACGAGCCCGGTCAACACCGCCAGGGAGGTGGTGAGAAGGTAATAGAAGAGGGTCTTTAAGCCGATCTCCTTCAAGCGCCGAAGAGAGCCCAACCCGGCCGCGCTCACGTAGACCGAGGCGAAGATGAGGGGGGCAATAGTCATCTTGAGGAGGCGTAAAAACACCTCGCCGAGGAGATGGAGGCGCAGGATCAAGTCCGGAAGATAGAGCCCGGCGAGGACACCGAGGAAAATGGCCAGAAGGGTCTGGTTCTCGATGCTTTTGAGGAAACGCATGCCCTCTCTTAGCATGAAAAAGGGCCGGCCCCCAAGAGGGAGACCGGCCTAGGGGGAGGGAAACTATGACGGACCTTAGCCTAAGATGGCCTTCTTGAACTCATCGAAACCCACGCGTTCGATGAGGCGACCGAGACGGTCACCCTTCTTGGCGTTGGCTTCGTAGTACTTGACGATCTTGTCGGCGATTTCCAGGGCCTCCTCGTCGGAGAGGTTCTCGGTGAGCACCCGCGCCAGCATGGGCCTCGAGCCACCGCAACCTCCGACCATGACGGTCCAGCCCTTGGGCTTGCCCACGAAGCCGAGATCCTTGATGCAGGTCTCGGCGCACTGGTTCACGCAACCGGAGACCCCGATCTTGAACTTGGCCGGGAGCTGATAGCCGTGATAGCGCTTGTCGAGCTCCGCCCCCAGACCGATGGCGTCCTGCTGCCCGAGCCGGCAGAAGGTCGTACCCGGACAGACCTTAACACTCCGCACGCAGGCTCCGACCGCGGCTCCCGGCTGGACGCCGAGCTCTTCCCAGACCTTGTCGATGTCTTCCTCCTTCAAGCCCACCAGGGCGATCCGGTCGGCGCTGGTGAGCTTCATGGCGGCCACACCGTACTTCTCCGCCACGTCGGCTATCTTGCGCAGGAACTCCGGAGTGACCACGCCCAGCGGGACGTGCGGCACGATGGCGTAGGTCTTCTTGTCTCTCTGCAGAACGGCTCCCTTTTCTCCGTCTTTCAGCGGCATAAGCAAGTCCTCCTCTCTTTCGATGTGTTTTGGTTGTCTAAGTCAGGATGTCGCGGACCATGTCGAGGTTGGTTTGACTGAAATGGTCCTTTACCGCTTGGTTGACCTTTTGTAGCAGGTCACCCAGGATGCAACGCTCCCCGCTGCACAGGGGCTCTTTGAAGAGGCAACGCTGGTCCTCAAGGGGCCCATGGACCACCTCGAAGATCTCAAGAAGGGTGATCTCCTCCGGAGGCCGAGCCAGCTCGTACCCACCCTTCGGCCCGCGGACGGCCTTGAGCAGACCGGCCCGCGCCAGGTTCTGGAGAACCTTGGCCAGGTGGGCTTCGGAAGCCCGAAGCCGCTTGGCGATCTCCTTCACCCTCTTGGGACGCCCCACGTTGTTTGAAAGGTAGACCATGGCGTGGATACCCAGCGATAAGGCCTCTGAAATTCTCAAGATGTTGCCCGGCATCGTCGTTCATCCTTTAATTTGATTTAGGTATTTAAATACTTGATTAAGCCAAAGGTGTCAAGACCCAAATTAAAACTTTTTCAACTTAGGGATGACTCTTAGGTCAAATGATAGTTACGAACGGAGGGAGAAACAAGCCCCGGCGCCGGGAATTTCGTCATTAATTTTTCTTCTTCCAGCTCTTTTCCTCCCCGCGCAAGAGGCGGCGGATGTTTTCCCGATGCTTGATCCAGATGAGGACGGCCATGATCAGGGCCACGGTCTCGTAGGCTTTGTTCGGGCAGAAGAGATAGATGAGCCCCGGCATGAGGGCCGAGGCGAGAAGGGAGCCCACGGACACGAAGCCCGAAAACTTGACCGCCAGGATGAAGGCCACGAGCGCCACGAGAAGGGCCTTGGGGCAGAGCACGAGAAAGACCCCGGTGGCCGTGGCCACCCCTTTCCCCCCGCGGAACTTGAGATAGAGCGGGAAGAGATGCCCGAGGAAGGCCGAAAGCCCGGTGAGCGCCACGAGCCAGTCGCGCGAGGGATGATCGCGAAAGAGATGGAGCGCAAGGAGCATGGGAAGGATCCCCTTGCCCATGTCCCCAAGGAGCGTGATGAGCCCCCACTTCTTGCCCAGAAGGCGCGCCACGTTGGTGGCCCCGAGATTGCGGCTCCCGTGCTCGCGCGGGTCAATCCCAAAGGGCTTGGCCACGAGAAGGGCCGTGGGGATCGAGCCCAGGAGATAGGCCAAGACGAAGATGAGGCATTCCTTTCCCATGTCGGGCTCCGTTTAAGGGTTTGGGCCTTTCCATAAACCGGAAAAAGCCGGATCTCAAGGCCCGGCAAACGGGTCTTCACCGCTTGCGCGGAAAAAGTTATTATGCCAGGCATGGCCGGAGAAGCCAGGATCAAGAAGATCCGCAACATCGGCATCATCGCCCACATCGACGCCGGAAAGACCACCCTTACCGAGCGCATCCTCTACTACACCGGAAAGATCCACCGCATCGGCGAGGTCCACGAGGGCCAGGCCACCATGGA
>JAADCO010000020.1 GCA_013154385.1 Thermodesulfobacteriota bacterium | reverse complement strand
CTCGACTACGACGGCACCCTGGTGGGCTTTGCCCCGCGGCCGGAGCGCGCCCAGCCGGACGAAGAACTGCGCGAGCTTTTGAAAAAACTTGCGTCTTTTCCGAACAATAAAGTGGTGTTAATTAGCGGAAGGGACAAAGAGACCCTTGAAAAGTGGTTTGGAGATCTGCCGTTGAATCTCGTAGCGGAACACGGCATCTGGGTGAAGGAAGTCGGGAAGGACTGGGAGCCCATCGAGTCCATCTCTTCGGACTGGAAGGAGGCCATTCGCCCCATCATGGAGGCCTTTGCCGATCTCACCCCCGGGGCCTTCGTGGAAGAGAAAGACTACGCCCTGGTGTGGCACTATCGTCTGGCGGATCCGGAGCTCTCCGCGGTGCGGGCGAGGGAACTCAAAGACGCCCTCTGCGACATCACCCAAAACCTCGATCTCATCGTGCTCGAGGGCAACAAGGTCATCGAGGTGAAGCCGGCCAACGTGACCAAGGGCCGCACGGCGCGCTACTTCCTGGAAAAGGACCGCTACGACTTCATCCTGGCCGTGGGCGACGACTGGACGGACGAGGACCTCTTCGAGGCCATGCCGGAAAACGCCTACACCATCAAGGTGGGGTTTGGGGTCTCGCGGGCCAAGTACCACGTTGAATCCTTCCGCGAGGTCCGTAAAATCCTCAAAAAACTCTGCGAGACGGACTAATGGAAGAAACTACGTTCTTTCACGTCAAAGACTGTGCCTTGGTCTCCATCTCCACGGGGATAAAGGCTTACATCCTGGCCGAGCTCCTCGAACACCTAAAGACCGTCGAGGTCGGCTGTCTCTACTATCATTTCTGGGCCCGACAGCTCCGCCCGAGCTTCGATCATCCGGAGTTCCACAACGACTTCGCCGCCTGGGCCCATCGGGACCTCCACGACAAGGTGCTCTCCGAAAGGCTCAACCTCATCGCCCCCCACGAGTTCCAGAACCTCGAGGAACTGCGGGAAGAGCTCATCAACGTGCTCGAGGAGCGCATTGACGAAAGCGGAGACCTTCCCTGGCGCAAGGCCGAAAAACCCTTCTACTTCGTGAAGAGCCAGATCGTGGTCCTCGACACCGGAAGGCGCCTGGCCCATCCGCGAGAACTAAAAGACGCCCTCCCCTCCTTCTCCCAGGGGAGCATCTTCTACCACTTCATAGATGCGCGGAGACGCACTCCCGAGCGCGTGGACGACTTCCGCGCCTGGCTGGCGGCCTTCTCTCCACGCTACGACGACCTGGCCGCAAGACTGGCCACCATTGACCCCTATTTCCTGACCCTTACGGAGATAAGGCAGCAGCTTACGGCGGTCTTTGAAGACTATTTCGGGGAAGAAAAAGAATGAACAACGATCTCTTGGCCCGTTACGAAGCCATTGTCGGCCCTGACGTCATAGACCAACTGAAACAGATGGCCCACCATCTGAAGAAGGCCCGCGTGCTCCACGTGAACTCCACGCGCTACGGCGGTGGAGTGGCGGAGATCCTGCGGAGCATGGTGCCCCTCATGGAGGCCCTGGGGCTTTGCGTGCGCTGGGAGGTCATCTCCGGGCCGGAAGAGTTCTTCAAGGTCACGAAGTCCATGCACAACGCCCTTCAGGGCTTCCCCATAGAGTTCACCGACGAGGACATCAGGCTCTACGAAGACAACAACCGGCGCGAGTTCGAAAAGCTCAAGAAGGTGCTTTCCGAAGCGGACTTCGTCTTCATCCACGATCCGCAGCCGGCCTTCCTCATCAAGTTCATGCCGGAGCGGAAGAACCACTGGATCTGGCGCTGCCACATAGACCTCAGCCGTCCCTACCGGCCGGTCTGGCGGTATCTGCGAAACATCGTGAGCGACTACGACGCGAGCATCTTCTCCATGCCGGACTTCACCCAGCCCCTGCCGCATCCGCAGTACATCATTCCGCCGAGCATTGACCCCCTCACGGAAAAGAACATCGAGCTTCCCGAAGAGGAAGTGAGGGCCGTCTACGACCGCTTCGGTCTCGACCCGAAGAAACCCCTGGTGCTCCAGGTCTCGCGTTTCGACCGCTTCAAGGACCCCATCGGCGTGGTGCGGGCGGCCCTGATGGCCATGAAGTTCATGCCGCTGCAACTGGTCTACGCCGGAGGCGGGGCGGCCGACGACCCCGAGGGAGAGGTCATCTACCGGGAGGTCCTGGCCGCGGCCAAGGGGCATCCCGACATCCACATCCTCTATCTCCCGCCGGAGGCCCATCGCACGGTGAACGCCCTCCAGCGGGCCGCGGACGTGGTGCTCCAGAAATCCACCCGCGAGGGCTTCGGTCTCACGGTCACCGAGGCCATGTGGAAGAAGAAGCCCGTCATCGGCGGAGACACCGGAGGCATCCGCATCCAGGTGGTCAACCATCACACCGGCTTCCTCGTGCACACCCCGGAGGGAGCGGCCCTGCGCATCCGGTACCTCCTCTTCTACCACGACAAGAGGCTCGAGATGGGGCTCAAGGCCCACCGGTTCGTCAAGGAAAACTTCCTCATCACGCGGCATCTGCGGGACTATCTCTCCCTGATGCTCGCCTTCATCTCGGGAAACGGCGAGCGCATCGAGGTCGAGGCTACCGGTTGAGCCGGCCTCGAGCCATGCGATGGGCGAGCTTGATGGCCGCCACGAGACTCGCCTCGTCCGCCAGCCCCTTGCCCGCCAGGTCGTAAGCCGTGCCGTGATCCACCGAGGTGCGCACGATGGGGAGCCCCAGCGTGAGGTTCACCCCGTCGCGGAAGTGGAGGAGCTTGAAGGGGATGAGGCCCTGGTCGTGATAGAGGGAGACCACGAGGTCGAACTCCCCGGACACGGCGCGAAAGAAGAGGCTGTCAGCGGGAAACGGCCCCTCGAGCGGAAGCCCCTCTTCGGCGGCCTTCATCACCGCGGGCTCAAGCACCCGCGCCTCCTCTTCGCCGAAGAGCCCGCCTTCGCTGGCGTGGGGGTTGAGCGCCGCCAGCGCCAGACGCGGGGAGGAGATCCCCAGGTCGTCTCTCAAGAACCTGTAGGCCAGCCGCGCCGCGGAAAGGATCTTCTCCACGGAGAGGAGCTCCGGCACCCGGGAAAGGGGCACGTGGATGGTGGCGAGCACGATCTTTAGCTTCTCCCCGTAGAAGGCCATGGCCATCTCCCTCGCCCCGGTTAGGGCGGCGAGCATCTCCGT
>JAADCO010000095.1 GCA_013154385.1 Thermodesulfobacteriota bacterium | reverse complement strand
CCGCGGGACTTAGTTCTTAGACAGAACCTTTCCGTGGAGATCCCGATGCTTGAAAAATTCTTCCGCCCGCGGTCCGTGGCCGTCGTCGGTGCTTCGCGCAAGCCGGGCAAGGTGGGGCACGACGTCGTCGAAAACCTCCTCTCCTTCGGCTTCAAGGGAAAGATCTTTCCCGTAAACCCGAAGGCCGAGGAAATACTGGGGCTCAAGTGTTATCCGCGGCTCACGGAGATCCCGGAGGAAATAGACCTCGTGGTCATCGCCGTCCCGGCGCCCATCGTGCTCGAGGTGCTCAAGGACTGCGCGGCCAAGAACGTGGAGGCCGTGGTCATCCTCTCGGCGGGGTTCAAGGAGGCCGGGGCCGAGGGCGCGCGCCGGGAAAGGGAGCTCGTGGCCTTTGCCCGCAAGCACGGCATCCGGATCATCGGCCCCAACTGCCTCGGCGTTCTCGACACCTACCATCGGCTGAACGCCACCTTCGCCGCGGTGAAGCCCAAACGCGGCCGCATCGGGTTCTTCTCCCAGTCCGGGGCGCTCTGTCTCGCCGTGCTCGAATGGGCCAAGGCCGAGGGCGTGGGGCTCTCCCGCTTCGTGAGCCTCGGGAACAAGTGCGACGTCTCCGAGATCGAATGTCTCCTCGCGCTCGCCGAGGACCCCCACACCGAAGTGATCATGGGCTACGTGGAGGGCATAGACGAAGGGCGCACGTTCCTTGAAGTGGCGCGCAAGGTCTCGCGCGAAAAGCCCATCATCATCTTCAAGAGCGGGGTCACCGCCGCCGGCGCGCGGGCGGCTTCCTCACACACCGGGTCGCTGGCCGGCTCCGAAGCCGCGTATCAGGCCGCTTTCAAGCAGGCCGGCGTCCTGCGCGCAAAGACCCTGCGCGAGTTCTTCAACCTGGCCCTCTATCTCGCCCTTCAGCCCGTCCCCGAAGGGCCGAGCGTGGTCATCGTGACCAATTCCGGTGGCCCGGGCATCATCGCCGCCGACGCCTGCGAGAAATCCGCCCTGGAGCTCCCCACCCTGGGCGCGGAAACCGTGCAAAAACTGCGGGAGATCCTCCCTCCCCACGCCTCCTTCTACAACCCCGTGGACGTCCTGGGAGACGCCGATGCCGAGCGCTACTTCCAAGTCCTGCGCGTGCTCGTCGAGGACCCCCAGCTCCACTCCTTCATCGTCATCCTCTCCCGCACGGCCACCGTGGACCCGCGCGAGGTGGCCCAGGGGCTAAAGGAGTTCGTGGGGAAAAAGCCGCTCGTGGCCTGCTTCCTCGGGGAAGAGAGCGTGCGCGCCGCGCGGCGGGATCTCCTGCGCGGGAAGATCCCTCCCTTCAAGTATCCGGAAGAGGCCGTGCGGGCGCTCGAGCAGGCCTGGCTCTACCGCTTCTATCTCAACAAGCCCCTCGAGAGGCCCAAGAGGCCCCCGGTGGACTTCGAGCGGGCCAAGCGCGTGCTCGACGTGGCCCGGAACGAAGGCCGGCGCGTGCTCTACGACTACGAGGTGCGTGAGATACTTGAGGCCTACGGGTTCAGGTTCCCCAAGTCGCTCCTCGCGCGCACCACGGAGGAGGCGGTCCTGGCCGCGCGCGTCATCGGTTACCCGGTGGTGCTCAAGGTGGTCTCCCCGAACATCCTCCACAAGACCGACGTCGGCGGAGTGAAGGTCAACATCCGGACCGAAGAGGAGCTCAAGGAGGCCTTCCTCGAGATCACCAACAACATCAGGCGCCGGGAACCGCGCGCCACCATCATCGGCGTCCTGGTGCAGGAGATGATCACCAACGGGCGGGAGGTCATCCTGGGGTTCAACCGAGATCCGCAATTCGGCCCCCTGGTCATGTTCGGCCTCGGCGGCATCTACGTCGAGGTGCTCAAGGACGTCTCCTTCCGTCTCGCTCCCTTCGGCCCGCGCGAGGCGAGGGAGATGATCCGCGAGATAAAGAGCTTTCCCCTGCTCAAAGGCGTGCGCGGGATCCCCGAGGCGGATCTCGACGCCCTCGTGGACCACATCGTGCGCTTCGCCTTCCTGGTGACCGATTTTCCCGAACTCACCGAAGGAGAGATCAACCCCCTCATGGTCTGCCCCAAGGGTGAAGGGGTTTGGGCGGTTGACGCCCGTCTAATTCTAGGAGGAGAGTAGCCATGGTGATATACGTTGCTTCCACGGCACCCTATGCCGGAAAGACTCTGACCGTCCTGGGGCTGGGACAGGCGCTGTCCGGAAAGAAGCTCCGCTACTTCAAGACCCTGGGGAACCGCCCGGCCCCGGTGAAGGGCACCATAAGCGACGAAGACGCCCTGCTCGTGGCCGAGGCCCTCAAGCTCGACCAGGACCCGAGCACGCTCTGCGGCCTGGTGCTCACCCAGGACGTGATGGTCAAGGCCCTAAAGGAGGGGCTCTCCGGCACCAAGGAGGAAATACTTGCCAAGGCGCGCGCGCTCGAAAACCAAGCGGAGATCCTCCTTGCGAGCGGATTCGGCACCCTCTACTCCGGCAAGTTCCTCGGGGCCTCAAACCTCGAGCTCATCAAGGAGCTTGCGGCCAGGGTGATCGTCGTCGTGCGGTTCGAAGGTGAGTTCGTCGTGGACTACCTCCTGCGCGCCCGCGAAGAGCTGGGAGAGAGGCTCAAGGCCGTGGTGATCAACGCCATAGAGGAAGACGTGCGCCCGCTTTACGAGGACCTCGTGAGACCCTTCCTCCAGCGGGAAGGTTTCGCCATCCTCGCCGAGATGCCGCGGGACGACATCCTCCAGGCCGTCTCCGTGGCCGAACTGCGGGACTTCCTCGGCGCCCAGACGCTCGTGGCCGGCCGGGAGGACCGGCTGGTGGAGCGCTTCCTCATCGGCGGCATGCAGGTGGACAAGGCCGTCACCTACTTCAAGAAGGCCCCCAACTTCGGCGTCATCGTCGGCGGGGACCGCTCCGACATCCAGCTCGCCGCCATCGAGACCGGTGCCGTGTGCCTCATCCTCACCGGCGGCCTCTATCCCAACGAAATCATCCTGGCCAAGGCCGAGGAACGCGAGGTGGCCGTGCTCGTGGTCCCGGACGACACCTATTCCACCGCCCAGAAGGTGGAAAGGCTTCCCCTCCTCACGAGACTCAGGCATCCTAAGAAACTGCGGCGCGCCTTCGAGCTCACCAAGCGCCACTTCAGAAAGGACGTGCTCGAAGAAATCCTGAGGGGTTGAAGATG
>JAADCO010000072.1 GCA_013154385.1 Thermodesulfobacteriota bacterium | reverse complement strand
GACTCGTGGGGAATGAGGCCGTTCAGACAGGAAAGAAGGGTGCTCTTGCCGCAGCCCGTCTCCCCGCAGACGAGCACGAATTCCCCGGCAGAAAGGGAAAAGCTCACCCGGAAAAGCGAGGGTTCCCGCCGCCCGGGATAGGTGTAGGTGAGATCTTTGACCTCGACCACGGTCCTCATCTCTCCACCCGCAAGAGGAGCCGCCCCACCCTCACCCCGAGGATCGCCCCGATCAGGGTGTAGAGGAACCCCTTGACCCCCACCGAGAGCAGGATGAACCAGCCCGGGAAAAAGAGCCGGTAAAAGGTCATGTGGAGGAGGAGGGAGATGGCCGTGTTCACCGCGTCCGCAAGGGAGAGGGCCAGCACCAGGCGCGCGGCCCCCGCCCGATCCCGAGCGTAGGCCCGGAAGACGAAGAGGAAGAACTCGAGCACGAAGAGCCTCGCCCCCACGAAGAAGGGGTCGGTGATGCGGAAGCCGCCGAAGAGGAAACCACCCATGAGATAGGTGATGAGGCCCGAGAGGGTGACCACCCCCGGCCGAGAGAGGAGATAGAGCACCGCGGTGAGCACGAGATAATGGGCCACTTCCGTGACCAGGCCGCCCACGAGCACGTTGAAGGGGCCGAGGAAGGCGTGGAGGATGTTTGAGGCCACGCCCCCCAGGAAATCAAGGCCAAACCCCACCGCCCCGGTGAGCGCGATGAGGGTGAGATCCCGGAGGCGAAAGCGGGCCACGAGGCGCTTCAACCCCAGGAGGAGGCCCGCTGAGTAGCCGAGCCCGAGGACGAGAACCAGCAGGAGAGCCGCCGAAAGGGCCACGTTTCCGCGGACCACCCCGATCCTCTTCTCGCGCACGAGGATGGGCTTCGTCGAACCGAAGGGGAAGATCTCGACGCGCGCCAGATACTCCCCCGGGGCCACGGTCTCGTCGAGGAAGATGGGGAGCACGGCCTTGGCCTGCCCCTGCGGCGGTAGATCCACCAGGGCCAGCGGCTTCTTCATCTCGCCGTGGCCGGAAAACCTCTTCGGATAGAACCCCGGCACCGGGGCCCTCGTCTTCGGGTCCAGGAAGTCGGCCCTGACCAGGAGGGTGAGGGGGGCGGAAAGATGGTTCTTCAGGACCAGCGTCTCGTAGGCCAGGGGATCGAACCGGCTGAAGCCCTTGGCCTTGATCCCCAGCCACCGCGCAAGCCCCTCCCAGAAGGGGTTGGGAGCGATCAGGGTGCCTTCCAGGCGATGCCTTTCGAGGAACCCGTAGGCGTCGGTGGGAAGACGCCAGGAAAGGAGGGAAACGGCCCGCGAAAGGTCGGTCTTCTCCCAGCGCAACGGAAACGCAAGTTCTTTCCGGTCTATCCCCACCTTGAAGACCACGGGGTGCGCGGGGTCGGGAAAGCAGAGCCTGCTGATCTCAAGGTGCCTCTCAAAGGGCCCGTTGAGAACCACCTCGCCTGAGGGAAAAGAAAGGGTTAGCGGCCCCTTGACGTGGGAGGTGACGAGGAGCCCCAGCTCGAAACAGCGCTCTTCGCCGGCGAGAACGAAGTCCCGGCCCGCAAAGCCCGGCGGCGCGGTCCAGACCACTTCTCCGTCCTCGTAGAGATAGGCCTCATACGGACTCTGGCCTAGGGGAGCGAAGAGGCGCAGGGAGGCCTTGATCCGGCTCTGCGGCGCGGTGACGGAGTAGCTCTTCTCACCGAGCTCGAGGATATAGCGGGCCCCGGGAGACCATCTGAAGACGAGCACCTCGGTCTCTCCCCACAAAGGCGGATAGGAGAGGACCAGGCGCCCGGAAGCGTTGTAGAGCTTGACGGGTGTTCCGGGCCGGAGATTCCTCACCTCAAGGCCCCAGGGAGCGAAGACGAATTCCGGAGGGCTTTCCGGGGCCCGATGGCAACCCGTGACGAAAAGGAGGAAGAGGAGCCCGAAGATCCTCAAAAGCGTTCCGGAAGACATCTAGGCAAAGCGAAAGTAGGGGACCTGCCATTTTTCCCGAAAACCAAGGGCCAGGGCCTTGAGGAGGAGCTCAAGCGGGTCCTCGACCACGGAAAGGCCCTCCCGATAGGCGGAAAACCGGTCGGCCTTTCCGGAGAGCGCCACGGTGACCAGGGCGGCCTGCTCCAGGAGGGGCTCGCGCACGTCGGCGGGAAGCACGCCCCAGGCCCTTTGGTCGAGCAGATGCACGTAAGCCAGGACCGCCGCCACCAGGCGGGTGTCGGAGAGCACGGCCTTTCGGTTGCGCTCAAGCCAGCTCAGATGCGGCTCCGGAAGGTGCCTCGCCAGCCCCTTGAAGAACGCCTCTTCCCCCAAGCCGAAGCGTTCAAGCAACCGCGGCACGTAGCGGATGGTCTCCGGCGTGCGCTTGTTCTGGCGGGCCAGGGCCTCGCGCACCGCCTGCTTCACGGCGCGGGCCAGGAGCTCGCCGAGCTTCACGTGCTTTCCCGCCCCGCGCAGGGGCACCCTCCCGGTCTTCTTGGCGGAGATGGCGATCTGGTCGGTGCCCGTGCCCGTGGCCAGCCCTGAAGAGTAACGCGAAGGGACGTTCAGCTCCTGGAGCACCGCGGTCTTGGCCTCGGTGGCCGTCTTCACCGCGCGCACCAGGGCGCAGGGGGCAAGCTCCTGGTTGACGAAGAGGAGAAGGTTGATGGTGCCCGCGGGTTCAAGGCGCGAAAAACCGCCCTCCCATTCGCAGACCTGGGCCGGGTCTCCGGCGCGCCCGGCGTTGGTCTCCACCCCGGCGGTGGCCGCGCAGAAGACGAGAAGCCTCTCGTCCGTTCCGGGCAGGGGAAAGCTCTCTTCGGCCAGGGCGGCGAGCGTCATGTTGGCCGCGGTGCCGAGGAGGGCGGTCCTTTCCGGCGGAAGACCGTGGTACTCGCAGACCAGCCGATGATAGGCCTCCGGGTCCCGCGCCGCCAGACACCTCTTCGATTCGTGCCCCGGGCAGGGCTTGGGTTCGCAGGACTGATGGTTGGCGACGAAGAGGAGGTCTTCGCGCAGGCCGCCGTTCACGCGGCAGGTGGAGATGGTGAGATGCGGCTCTGCAAGGCGCCCGTAGAGGATCTTCTCGCCGCGATAGACTTCAAGCCCGGGATAAGGTCTTACAAGGAGCACCGCCGAAGCCATCAGAGACACCCCTTTTGCCAGGCAAGTTTTTCGCGCAGGTCTTCGAGGCCCTGAAACCGCAGCTCGTGGACGAGGAAATC
>JAADCO010000136.1 GCA_013154385.1 Thermodesulfobacteriota bacterium | reverse complement strand
GGCGAGCAAGATGTTCCTCCAGTGCGTGGGGATCCAGATCTCCGTGTAGAGTCGTCGCCAGGAAAAGAGGAGCGCCCCCACGATCAGCGTCTTCGCCACGTAGAGGAAATGCGCTTTTTCTGGTAGATGCCGGGCAAGTTCGGTAAAAAAGAGAAATATGGCAAAAGGGATGACGTAATGTCTTGCTCTGGCCATATTCTCCAAGACTTCTAGTAGAAATGCGCTGCTGAGACAAGAAAAATTTGGCTTGAAAGGCAAACAAAGTGCAAACGAACTCTTTCCGCGGGTATTTGCAGGTTTACACGGGCAACGGCAAGGGGAAGACCACCGCCGCCCTGGGGTTGGCCATCCGCGCGATGGGGGCCGGGTTCAAGGTGTTTCTGGGGCAGTTCCTGAAAAGCGGCGACTACAGCGAAATCAAGGCCCTGCGTTTATTCGGCAACCAGATAGAGATCCATCAGTTCGGCAAGGGATGCTTCGTGCGCGGAAACCCCTCCGAAGAAGACCATCGCCTGGCCCGTAAGGGCTGGGAGCTCTGCTGCCGGGCCCTTTTCTCCGGCCGCTTCGAGCTTCTCATCTTCGACGAGCTCAACCTGGCCATCCACTTCGGGCTCCTTCCGCTGGAAGAGGTCCTCGAGGTCCTCGCCCGCAAGCCGCTTGAGGCAGAAGTGGTGATCACCGGGCGTTACGCGCCCCAAGAGCTCATCGAGGCGGCGGATCTCGTGACCGAGATGAGGGAGATAAAGCACTACTATCGGGCGGGGGTGAAGGCGCGGACCGGCATCGAGAAGTAGCTTCAGGAGGGAAGGACCTTTTCCCGGGCCAGCAGCGCGCGCTTTAAGGTGAGCCGGTCGGCGTAGCGCACCTCCATTCCCAGGGCCAAGCCGCAGGCCAGGCGCGTCACCTGGACGGGGAGGTCCTTCAGGAGCTCGACGAGATAAGAGGCCGTGGCCTCCCCGGCCACCGTGGGGGAAAGGGCGATGAGGACCTCCCGCACGGGCTCCTTCTTCAGGCGCTCGAGCAGGGCCTCGAGGCGGATCTCCCTGGGGCCCAGGCCCTCGCGCGGGGAAAGGAGACCGTGGAGCACGTGATAGTGCCCGCGAAAGATGCCCGCGGCCTCGATGGCCGCAAGGTCCGCCGGGTCCTCCACCACGCAGATGAGCCCCGGGTCCCGATCCGGGTCGGAGCAGATCGAGCAGAGGTCGTCCTCGGCAAAGTTGAAACAGTGCCGACAGAGGCGGATCTTTTCTTTCAGTTCGAGAAGGCTCTGCGCCAGCTCGCGTATTTCTTCTTCGGGTCTTCCGAGAAGATAGAGGGCAAGCCTCGTGGCGGACTTCTCCCCCAAACCTGGCAAGCGGGAGAGATTCTCGATGACCCTCTTCAGAGGCAGCGGAAAGGCCATCTCAGAAAAGACCGGGGATCTTCAGACCGCCGGTGATCTTCGCCATCTCTTCCTGCACCATCTCCTGGGAGCGCCTCAGGGCTTCGTTCACCGCGGCCACGATGAGGTCCTGGAGCATGTCGATGTCTTCGGGGTTGACCACCTCGGGATCTATCTTGATGGAGACCAGTTCCTGACGACCGTTGACCACCGCGGTCACCATGCCGCCTCCGGCAGAGGCCTCCACCGTGCGGTGGGCCAGCTCTTCCTGGAGGGCGGCGATCTTTTTCTGCATCTTTTGCACCTGGCGCATCAAACTTTGCATATTGTGCATGGCCTACTCCTCTTCGTAGATTTTGACGTGGGCGATCTTGCCCCCAAAAATACGCAAAGCCTCCTGAACCAAGGGATCTTCTACCAGCTTTTGCCTCTTCGAGGAAGCCGAACCGGAGCGGGTGAAGGAAAAGCGAAGCTCCCGACCGAAGAATTCCCGCGCGGCCTGGAGGAGCCGCTCCCGATAGTCCTTGCTCTCAAGGAGCGAGTTCTCCGGGACCACGAGCACCAGCTCGCCGTTTTCCTCGCGGGGAGGATCGAGGCTCTCAAGGAGCGCCCCGAGAGAGGGGCTCTTCTCCTTGACCTGGGCCACAAATTCGTTCCAGGAGGCCGAAGCGGCCTGCGCGGGTGCCGGAGCATCCTGATGGGGACCGCTTGAGACCTGGGGCCACTTCTCCTCCAGGGAGCAGAGCTTCTCGAAGATCTTTTCCACGGAGACCAGGCGCCCGATCTGGCAGGCCCGGGCCAGGGTGAGCTCGAGGGAGAGCTTGGGCACCGGGCTCCGACGCACGGATTCAAGCCCCCGCAGAAAGATCTGGAAGAGCAGGAGAAGGGTCTCTGTTTCGGACTCAAGGGAAAGCGCGCGCAGGGCGGCGAGCTCGGCTTCCGGGAGCTCCAGCGCCCCGGAAGTCTTGATGGCGAGCAGGTTGCGGAAGAACTCGGTGAGGTCTTCGGCGAGATAGACGAGGTCCACCCCCTGCTCGAAGGCCTGGTTCAGGAGCCGAAAACACGAACCCAAGTCCTGGTTGAGCACGTGCCTGGCCATTTCCTCGACCAGGGCCCGATCCGCCAGGCCGAAGAGGGCGATGAGGTCTTCCCGGGTGCGAACGCCGGAAGAAATGACCTGATCGAGGAGGGAGAGCGCGTCCCGCACGCTCCCCTCGGCCTCGCGGGCGATGATCTCCAGGGCCTCGGGCGAGATTTCCACCCCTTCCCTGGCGCAGAGGTCCTTCAGGTGCTCCACCAAGGTCCCCAAAGGCAGGCGCCGGAAATCGTACCGCTGACAGCGGGAAAGGATGGTCACGGGGATCTTGTAGGGCTCCGTGGTGGCCAGGATGAAATGGACGTGGTCCGGCGGTTCTTCGAGGGTCTTGAGCAGGGCGTTGAACGCCTCGCGCGTGAGCATGTGCGCTTCGTCAATGATGTAGACCTTGCTTCGCAGACGCGCCGGGCGAAACTTCACGTTTTCGCGAAGCTCCCGGATCTCGTCTATGCCGCGGTTCGAGGCCGCGTCTATTTCCTGGACATCCACGGCCCGGCCCTCGGTTATCTCCCGACAGGCCGAGCACTCGTTACACGGGTTGTCCGTAGGACCCTGCTCGCAGTTGATAGCCTTGGCAAGTATTCGGGCTATGGTAGTCTTACCCACACCCCGGATGCCGGAAAATAGCAAGGCATGCGCCAGGCGTCCCTGACGGAGAGCGTTCTTGAGAGTGCGCACGACGTGTTCCTGACCAACGACTTCGTCAAAGGTTTGAGGACGATA
>JAADCO010000133.1 GCA_013154385.1 Thermodesulfobacteriota bacterium | reverse complement strand
GAGGCCGCGCCAAGTTTAGACCTTTCCGGCCTGCACCAGCCGGGCGAAGTGTTCAAAGGACCGGTCCCAGGTGCGCTCGGCCTCTGCGGGGAAGCAGCATCCCGGAAGCTCGCGCCGGGAGAGATGATACTTCAGGCATTCGCAGCAGATGCCCTTCTTGGGGCAGGGTTCGTAGGTGCAGTTACACCGCTTGAGATTCTTTTCCTTCTGGCATTCCATGCCCGACCTCCTCGCCTTTTTCCCTTTCCGATAAGATCTTCCGCGCCATTTCGCAATCCTTGGCGATCTGGGCGGCGAGCTCCTCCGGGGAGGAGAACTTCATCTCGTCGCGCAGGCGCTCGATGAGGGCGATGCAGATCTCCTTGCCGTAGAGATCGCCCTCGAAGTCGAAGATGTGCACCTCTGCCGAGAGATAGCGGTCTCCAAAAGTGGGGTTGAAGCCGAGGTTCATCACCCCGGGATAGCGCTGACCGTCAAAGGTGACCTCCACGGCGTAGACCCCGGTCTTGGGGACGAGCTTTTCCCGGTTGAGCTTGAGGTTGGCCGTGGGAAAGCCGAGGAGGCGCTTTCCGCGGCCGTGCCCCGGCACCACGCGCCCGCAGATCTGATAGGGGCGGCCGAGGAGCTTGGCCACAAGCCTCATCTCGCCTTCGGCCACCAGCTCCCGCACGAGGGTGCTTGAGACCGTAAGTCCGTTTACCTTCTGCGGCGGCACGACCACCACCTCGAAGCCGAAGCGCTTCCCGAGGATGCGCAGGAGTTCCGTGTCCCCGCGGCGCCCGCGGCCAAAGCGATAGTCGTAGCCCACGACGAGTTCCTTGATCCCGAGCCCGCGCACGAGGATCTCCTCCACGAAGTCCTCGGCCTCGAGCTGGGCAAGCTCGGGGGTGAACTCGAGCACCAGGAGATAGTCGAGCCCCGCGGCCTCGATGAGCTTCACCTTCTGCTCGAAGGTGCAGATGAGCTTGAGCGGGATCTCGGGCCTTAAGACCTGGAGGGGATGGGGATCGAAGGTGATGGCCACGGCCTGTCCACCCTTGGCCCGGGCCCGGCGCACGGTCTCCCGGAAAAGGGCCTGGTGCCCCAGGTGCACGCCGTCGAAGTTTCCGATGGTCGCCACCACGTAAGGCAGATGAACGGGAAGGTCTTCCCTCCGCAGGATCTTCATGCTCTCTCCTCTAGGGAATTTCTACTTCCGCCGGGGCTAAGACGTCGTCCTCGCGGGGTTTGGGAAGCGTGAGGCGCTTGGCCCGCCAGCCGGGATGCCGAAGCACGCCCTTGAAGGGGGGTTTGCCTTTGACGTTTCCGATGAGACGGATCTCTTTGGGGTTAAAGCCCTCTTCGACGAGGATCTCCGCGCCTTCTTTGGCCTCGATCACCGGTTGGAGCTCCACCATTTCGAAGACCACGGCCTTAAGCCCCCGATGAATGGTGCGCACCGCCGCGCCGATCTGGGCGTCGTCGTAGGCTTCGAGGTCTTCGCTAAGGAAATCCAGGAAGCGCCCCTCACGCTGAAGCGCGGAGAGAAAGGCCCGCACGTAGGCCTCGGGCCCGGGGCCTGCGGGTGCGGGTTCAGGCGCCGGCCCCTTCTCCGGCCCTTCGACGGGTGGTTCGGGTTCCTCCGCCGGGGCGGCGGGGACCGCGGCGGGTTTCTTCCGCCCCACCACGAGAAGGAGGATGAGGCCGCTTACCACGGGGGTGACGACCATCACCCCCAGGGCCCAGGGAGGAAGGGTCTCCCGGAAGTAGTAGGCCAGACCGCTCATGACGGCGGTCATGAGGATGCTCACCAAGAGAACCGCCAAGCGTTCGCCCTTCATAGCTTGATCCGTCCCTCGCGATAGTCTTCCATCAGGGCCAGGAAGCGGTCGAAGAGATAGACCGAGTCGTGCGGCCCGGGTGCGTTTTCCGGATGATACTGCACGCAGAAGAGCGGGATCTCCTTGTGGCGCAGGCCCTCAAGCGTGCCGTCGTTGAGGTTGATGTGGGTGACCTCGACCTCTGGCGGGAGCTCTTCCTGGCGCACGCAGAAACCGTGGTTCTGCGAGGTGATCTCGATGCGCCCGGTGGAAAGGTCCTTCACCGGCTGGTTGGCGCCCCGATGGCCGAACTTGAGCTTGTAAGTGCTCGCCCCGAGCGCCTGGCCGAGCATCTGATGCCCCAGGCAGATGCCGAAGATGGGGCGCTTGCCGAGGAGCTCACGCGCGGTCTCCACCACGTAGGTCACCGCCGCCGGGTCTCCCGGGCCGTTTGAGAAGAAGATCCCGTCCGGGTCGTGGGCGAGGATCTCCTCCGCCGAGGTCTCCGCGGGCACGATCAGGAGCTGACAGCCGCGCTCTTCCATCAGCCGGAGCTGGTTGAACTTGAGCCCGCAGTCTATGACCACCACCCGCGGGCCGCCCTGCGGATCGAAGGGGAAGAAGTCTTTTATCTCGCCCTTCACCCAGCGGTAGGGGGCCTTGCAGGTCACTTCCTTGACGAGGTCGCGCCCGACGAGCCCCGGAGAGGCCTTGACCCTTTCGAGAAGCGACTTGGGATCGAGATCCAGGGTGGAGATTCCGGCCTTCATCGCCCCCCGGACCCGGATGTGGCGGGTGAGGGCCCTCGTGTCCACCTGCTCGATGCCGAGCACTCCGTGCTCCTTGAGCCAGTCTCCGAGAGACTTGGTGGCGCGCCAGTTGCTGTAGAAGGGCTGATACTCGCGCACCACAAAGGCCTCGACGTGGATGTTTAAGCTCTCGTTGTCTTCGTCGTTCACCCCGTAGTTGCCGATCAGGGGGTAGGTCATGGTGACGATCTGCCCCCGATAGGAGGGGTCGGTGAGGATCTCCTGATAGCCGGTCATGGCGGTGTTGAAGACGATCTCGCCGAAGGCCTCCCCCGGACCGGTGAAGGAACGCCCCCAGAAGTGCGTCCCGTCTTCGAGCACGATGAGCGCTTTCATGGGTCTTCCTCTCGGAATTTTGGCGTTTATTACCACGAGGTTTGGGGCCTGGCTACTGGGCCCCGAGATAAAGTTCCTCCACCTGCTTGAGCGAGACGTCCCCGCCGGAAAACTCCCGCACCAGGCGTCCGCTGTCGAGGAAGAGGAGGCGGTCCGCAAGGGAAAGGCCCTGGGAGAGGTTTTGCTCGACCACGAGAAGCGACATCTTCCCCTTGAGCGCGGCCAGGGTCTGGTAGATGCGGGCCACGACCTTGGG
>JAADCO010000148.1 GCA_013154385.1 Thermodesulfobacteriota bacterium | reverse complement strand
GCCGGTTGACGTAAACCGCCAGCCCCACGAGGAGCTCTCCAATGAGCACGCACAAAAGGGCCAAAAGAAAGGTCCCCAGGAAATAAGCCAGAATCGGATCGTCTACCAGGCGGTACAGATGGATGAGCCATCTGTCCAGATAGGCGAGGAGGCGATCATACATAGGACATCTCCTCTTGTTGGGGCAAGGGGAAAACTCCCCTCGCCCCGGTTTTGTGGAACTTCAACAACGAACCCCTCATCTTTCCCTAATACGGAGGAACGATGCTCTTTCCAAGGAACCCCTTGGAGGTGTAACGAAGACCGACGTAAATGGCCAAGACGACGAAGAGCCGCTTCAGCCAGATGTCCGGGATGTACTTCTGGGTCCGCGGACCGACCATGGAACCGATGAAGATGCCTACGAGCTCGGTCCCGATGAGCGGCCACCAGACCTGGACGCCCTTGAGCAACATATAAGTAGCGATTCCCACGATCATCTTGATCATGACCACGAAGGCCGAGGTTCCCGCGACGATGAACATGGGGAGCTTCACGATGTCGGTCATGAAGGGCACCAGGAGGAAGCCACCGCCGATGCCCAAGAAGACGGCGATGATGGCGATACAGAAACCGCCAAGGGCCGCCACCAAGGGGTTGAACTTGAATTCCACGCCGTAGAAGGTGAAGACGCACTCGGTGAGGCCGAACTTGACGATCTTAACACCTTCGGCCTCTCCGCCCTTCCGGGCCGCTTCCTCGAAGCGCTTGGCCGCCTCGCGCGCCGCCGCCCGCTTGGCCCTGGCGCGCTCGGTGGTTCCGTAGAACATGAAGCCGGCCACCACGAAAACGGCCAGACCAAAGTATCCGATGTAGGCCTTGAGGCTGATCTTTCCGGCGGTAAGCTCGGCGATACCCACCGCACCGCCAACGGCACCGATGGCCAAGGCAATGGCCAAGGGCGCCACGATCCGCTTCATACGCCAGTAGTTGATGGTGGAGACCAAAGCGCTCAAGCCGACCAGAAACATGTTCGAAACACGGATGCTGTCGGTGAGGAACTTGTTGAGCGCGGGGTTGGTCTTCTTGAAGCTCTTGGCGTAGTTGGCCAGACCGAAGATGGTGATGTGGCCGACACCGGCCATGATTCCGCCAAAGGCTCCCACGGTGGAGAAGATCCAGCCTACCCAGACGGCCCAGAGGAGACCCACGATGGGGTTCGGCCTGGGACCTCCGGGGATACCCAGATACCCGCGGGGTGCGTTCGGATCAATGCACCCTTCCGTACAAGTGGGCGTACACACGGGCGTCTTCTTGATGATCTCGCCAAGCTTTCCTTTAAGCCCAAGAGAATCGTTTAAAAGGACGTTACATCCGGCTACAGATGAAGCCACATGTTCTACAGACTTGGTTACCTCGGTAGCCGCATTCTCTACGGTTTTGGCTGCTTCGGCAGCCATCTTCTCGGCCTCCTCCGAGGCCACGGCACCGCTGTAAAGACCGTAAACCCAAGCCAGTACCAAGAGGACGAAAATCGGCATCAAAAATCGGACATACTTCTTCATCTATCCCCCTCCTGCTTTTTTATGGGATGTTAGCTCAAACAAAAAGCAAAGATCGAACCAAAAAGTAACCTTTCTGAAAATTTCACCCCCTTCCCAAAAGGGACCAATTTTTATTCAAAAATTTTGCAAGTTGGAGGCCAGCCTGTGAGGAAAATTTCCCCACCACCATGAGGAAAATTGGGCCAAATCATAAGGCGAAGTTGTGGGATAGCTTTCCTCGAAGTGCAATTTTTTTGTTGCGGTGCAACAAATCAGTGACTCTCTTGCTGGCGAAAGTCCTTGGAACGGAGGCCGTACTGGCGCATGAGCCGCTGAAAGGCCTGACGTTCGAGACCAGCGAGCTTGGCCGCCTGGGTGACGTTGCCGCCGGTCTTGAGCAGGAGATTCTCCAGATAGCGGCGCGAAAAGAAGCTCACCAGCTCGCGCTTGGCCTGGTTGTAAGGCTTTTCGAGGTAGGAAGAAAGGAGCTCGGGCACCGCAGAGGGAGAGGTCTCCTGATGGTCGCGCAGGTCAAGGGGCGTGATCCTCTCCCCCGGCGCCAGGAGCACGGCGCGCTTGATGAGGTTTTCGAGCTCGCGCACGTTCCCCTTCCAGGGCTGTTCGAGGAGGAACTCAAGGGCCTCGGGAGAGAACTCAAGGCCCTTGCGGCCGTACTTTTCGCTGTATTTCTGGAGGAAGTAACGGGCAAGGAGGATGATGTCCTCGCCCCTTTCCCTCAGCGGAGGGACGAGGATGGTGACCACGTTCAGCCGATAGAAGAGGTCCTCGCGAAAGGCCCCCTCGGTGATCTTCGCTTCCAGGTCCTGATTGGTCGAGGCGATGACCCTTACGTCCACGGGCACGGTCTTCGTCGAGCCGAGGGGCCGGATCTCCTTTTCCTGGAGCACGCGCAGCAGCTTGGTCTGAATGGAGAGGGGGATGTCGCCGATCTCGTCGAGAAAGATGGTGGACCCGTTGGCCACCTGGAAAAGACCCATCTTGTCGGTGTTGGCCCCGGTGAAGGCCCCCTTCACGTAGCCGAAGAGCTCTGATTCGAGGATGTGTTCGGGGAGCGCCGGGCAGTTCACGGTGATGAGGTCGCGATGGCGCCGGTCACTCAGGCGGTGGATGGCGCGCGCGATGAGCTCCTTCCCCGTGCCGGACTCCCCGCGGATGAGCACCGTGACGTCGCTTTTGGCCACGCGCTCCACGAGCTCGAAGAGCTTTTTCATCACCGGAGAGTCCCCGATGATGCCGAGCTCCTCCCAGACGTTCGTCACCCGGCGGCGCTGTAGACGCTCGTTTTCCCGGAGAAGGGAGGTCCTTTCCACCGCGCGGCGCACGAGATGCCTCAGGCGGTCCTTGTCAAAGGGCTTTTCGATGAAGTCGTAGGCCCCGTCCTTCACCGCGCGCACCGCCATCTCTATCGTCCCGTAGCCCGTGATCAGGATGACGGAGATGGTGGGGTCCACCTTGCGGATGCGCGCGAGAAGCTCCAAACCATCCATCCCCGGCATCTTCACGTCCGTAAGAACCACCTCGGGAAAAATGGTGTGCACCTTCTCCAGGGCCTCTTCGCCCGAAAGACACGTCTCCACCCGGACCCCTTCGAGCTTTCCGAGGAGTCGGGCGAGCATCCGCGTCATCTGAGGTTCGTCGTCAACCACGAGGACAACGGCTTCACTCATGA
>JAADCO010000100.1 GCA_013154385.1 Thermodesulfobacteriota bacterium | reverse complement strand
AGCTCCTCTTTCTCGAAGCCGAAGATCCGGACCGGGACATCACCCTCTACATCAACTCTCCGGGCGGCATCGTGACGGCGGGGCTCGCCATTTACGACACCATGCAATACATCAAGCCCGACGTCTCGACCCTCTGTTTGGGGCAGGCGGCGAGCATGGCGGCGGTGCTCTTGGCTGGTGGGGCCAAGGGCAAGCGTTACGCGCTTCCTCACTCGCGCATCATGCTCCATCAACCCATCGGGAGCTTTCAGGGCCAGGCCACCGACGTGGACATCCAGGCCCGGGAGATCTTGCGGCTGCGCGAACTGTTGAACCGCATCCTCTCGAAGCACACGGGGCAACCTCTGGAGCGTATCCAGCAGGACACCGAGCGGGACTTCTACATGTCCAGTGAGGAGGCGCAAAAGTACGGATTAGTTGATAAAATATTGACTGAGCGTCCTGGCAAAAAGGAGGAGAAATAATGTCCAGGAAAGGGTCCAAAGGAGGCGATCTTCACTGTTCCTTTTGTGGCAAGAGCCAGCACGAGGTCCGGAAGCTGATTGCCGGGCCGGCGGTCTATATCTGCGACGAGTGCATTGAGCTCTGCAACGATATCATCGCCGAAGAATACGAGCGAGAAGAGGGTTCGCAGAAGAGGGAGTCCATCCCCAAGCCCTCGGAAATCAAGGCTTTTCTCGACCAGTACGTGGTCGGCCAGGAAAAGGCGAAGAAGATCCTTTCCGTGGCGGTGCACAACCACTACAAGCGCATCGAGAGCCGCGTGAACCTCGACGGTGTCGAGCTCCAGAAGAGCAACATCCTTCTCATCGGTCCCACGGGCTGCGGAAAGACGCTTCTGGCCCAGACCCTGGCCAAGTTCTTGAACGTGCCGTTCACCATCGCCGACGCCACCACGCTCACCGAGGCGGGCTACGTGGGTGAGGACGTGGAGAACATCATCCTGAACCTCCTCCAGGCCGCGGACTACGACGTGGAGCTTGCCCAACGCGGAATCGTCTACATCGACGAGATCGACAAGATCGCCCGCAAGAGCGACAGCCCCTCCATCACCCGCGACGTCTCGGGTGAAGGCGTGCAGCAGGCGCTCTTGAAGATCCTCGAGGGCACCATCGCCAACGTGCCGCCCAAGGGCGGGCGCAAGCACCCGCAGCAGGAGTTCATCAAGGTGGACACGACCAACATCCTCTTCATCTGCGGGGGCGCCTTCGTGGGGCTTGAGCGCATCATCAAGGAGCGGCTCGGCCAGCGCTCCATCGGTTTCGGGGCCAACATCAAGAGCACCAAGGACATGACCATCGGCGAGATCCTCTCTCACGTGGAGCCCGAAGACCTCATCAAGTTCGGGATGATCCCCGAGTTCGTCGGTCGTGTGCCCATCGTGGCCACCCTCGACGAGCTCACCGAAAAAGAGCTGGTGAAGATCCTTACCGAGCCGAAGAACGCGCTCGTCAAGCAATATGAGAAACTATTTGAAATGGACGGCGTAAAGCTTAGATTTACAGAAGGAGCCCTCCAGGCCATCGCGCGAGAGGCCATTCGCCGGAAGTGCGGTGCGCGAGGTCTGCGGGCCATCATGGAAGAGGCCATGTTTGAAATCATGTACGAGCTCCCCTCGATGCAGGGGGTCAAAGAATGCGTCGTGACGGAGGAGGTCATCCTGCGTCGCGAAAAACCAATAATAATCTACGAATCGCAGGCTCAGAGAGCCTAAGGGGTGGTATGGAGACGAAAAACAACGAAATCTTAACTTTACCTTTGCTTCCTTTGAGAGACATCGTGCTCTTCCCGCACCGCCTGGTGCCGCTCTTCATCGGGCGGGAGAAGAGCATCATGGCCATCGAGCACGCTATGGCGAGCGGCAAGGAGATCTTCCTGGCCGCGCAGAAAGACGCCCAGCTCGATGAGCCGCAGGAGAAGGACATCTATCGCATCGGGACCATCGGCACCATCGTCCAGATCCTGCGTTTGCCCGACGGCACGGTCAAGGCCCTGATCGAGGGCAAACAGCGGGCGAAGATCGTCCAGTTCCTGGAAGGGCACAGCTTCTTCATGGTCCAGGTGGAGCCGAAGGCCGAGGTGGTGGAGGCCGGGCCGGAGATCGAGGCCCTGGTGCGCCTCTGTCATCAGGCCTTCGAGGAGTACACCAAGGTCAACAAGAAGATTCCGCCTGAGGTGGTCTCTTCTATCCTCAGCCTGCGCGATCCGGCGCGGCTTTCGGACCACATCGCCGCCATCCTGAACCTCAAGCTCCCCCAGAAGCAGCGTCTCCTCGAGATGACCAACGTCAACAAGCGCCTTGAGCTCGTCTACGGTTATCTCCGCGGGGAGATGGAAGTCATCAAGGTGGAGCAGCGCATCAAGGAGCGGGTCAAGAAGCAGATGGAGAAGACCCAGCGCGACTACTATCTCAACGAGCAGATGCGCGCCATCCAGAAGGAGATGGGGGAGCGGGAAGACGGCCGCGGCGATCTGGCCGAGCTCGAGAAGCGCATCAAGCGCAAGCGGCTTCCGCGCGAGGTGGCGGCCAAGGTGCGCCAGGAGTTCAAGAAGCTCCAGATGATGTCGCCCATGTCCGCCGAGGCCACGGTCGTGCGCAACTACATCGACTGGCTCATCAGTCTTCCCTGGTACGAGCGCACGCAGGACAAGATCGACATCGAAGCCGCCGAGCGCATCCTCGACGAAGACCACTTCGGGCTCGAGAAGCCCAAGCAGCGCATCCTGGAACACTTGGCGGTGCAGAAGCTCGTCAAGAAGATCAAGGGGCCCATCCTTTGTCTGGTGGGGCCTCCGGGCGTGGGTAAGACCTCTCTCGCCAAGTCCGTGGCCCGCGCCATGGGGCGCAACTTCGTGCGCATCTCCCTTGGCGGCGTGCGCGACGAGGCCGAGATCCGCGGTCACCGGAGGACCTACATCGGGGCCCTTCCCGGAAAGATCATCCAGGGTATGCGCAAGGCCGGGACGATCAACCCCGTCTTCTGCCTGGACGAGGTAGACAAGATCGGCACCGATTTCCGCGGTGATCCGGCGGCGGCACTCCTCGAGGTGCTCGATCCGGAGCAGAACTTCGCCTTCCAGGATCACTATCTCGAGGTGGGTTACGATCTTTCGCAGGTGCTCTTCATCACCACGGCCAACGCCCTGCACACCATTCCGGTGCCGCTTCTCGACCGGATGGAGATCATCGAGATCCCGGGCTACACCGAGGAAG
>JAADCO010000177.1 GCA_013154385.1 Thermodesulfobacteriota bacterium | reverse complement strand
CACTACTTCCTGCCGCGCATCACGCGCTATCTCACGGACGAAGGGGCCAAAGGCTTCACCTTCGCCCTGATCTCGGCCTTTATCTGGGCCTATCTGGCGGAAAAAGCCGGTCTGCACCTGATAATAGGGGCCTTCCTCGCCGGGCAGTTCGTGCGTCGGGAGATCATGCGCGAGGACGTCTACCGCGCCATAAGCGACCGCTTCTACGGCCTGAGCTACGGGTTCCTCGTCCCCATCTTCTTCGCCACCCTCTCCTTCCATCTCCACTGGTACAAGGACCTCCACTTCTGGGCCTACACCTTCGTGCTCACCCTGGTGGCGGTTCTCGGAAAGTTCATCGGAAGCGGCTTGGGCCTGCGCTCTTTCGGCTACAGTTTCTGGGAGTGCATGGTGGTGGCCTCGGGGATGAACGGACGCGGGGCCGTGGAGCTGGTCGTGGCCACGGTGGTGGTCAAGCTCAGCGACTCCCTCCTGGCCCAGGGCAAGATCACCGAACCCCTGCTCACGGAGACCCAGTTCTCCGCCCTGGTGATCATGGCCTTCGTCACCACCCTGCTCGCCCCCATCACCCTCAAGTGGACGGCCACGCGCGCCTGTCTCGCCGAGGAAAAGCCCTGTTTCTGCTATCTCTGGGAAGAAGCCAAGGAGAGGCCCTTTGGATGAAGATCCTTTCCGTCGGGCCCCTGACCGCCCGCCTCAACCGCAAGGTCCTTTACGAAGGCGTCTTCATCGAGCTTTCCGCCGGGGAATGCGTCTTTCTCTCCGGCCCCTCGGGCACGGGGAAGACCACGCTCCTGCGCCAGATAGTAGGGCTCCATCCTGCACCCGGCGCCCAAAGGGTGCTGGCCGGGAGATCCTACGCCACCACGGAGATGCCCCTCTTCCGAAGGGACTGCCTGCTCCTGCCCTCCGGCGCGCCGTACGTTCCGGGAAGCGTGGAGGAAAACCTGCGCTTTCCCTTTGAGCTGAAGCTCGCCCGGGGCTCGTTCAACGCGGAGAAGGCCCGCCGCTGGCTCTCCGAACTGGGGCTTGACCATCTTTCCTTCGAGCAACAGGTGAGCGACCTCTCCCTGGGGGAGAGGCACCGCCTGGCCCTTGTGCGCGCGCTCCTCTGGGAGCCGATGGTCCTCTTGGCCGACGAACCCTTCACCGGACTCGACGAGGAGAACCTGAAGCTCGCCTGGCAGGCGCTCAAGAAGTTCCTCGGCCCGCAGCGAGCGCTCCTCATCGTCTCCCACGGGGATCTCCCGGGTCCGGTGGACCGGGAGCTTCATCTCGAAAACGGACGACTCGAGGAGAAGAGATGACCAACGAATACATCGTGCTGAAGGCCTCAGACCTCCTCCTGGCGAGCTTCTTCATCCTGCTGGCCGGGGCCTTTTCGCTGGCCTTCCATCTGCGCATCGAAAGGCGGCTCTTCGTGGCTGCGGCGCGCACCGTGATCCAGCTCCTGCTCCTCGGCCTGGTGCTCGAATGGATCTTCTCCCAGGACACGCCGGTGCCCGTGCTCCTCATCCTGGCCTTCATGATCTTCGTCGCCGGGCGCGAGGCCGTGGCCCGCCTCAAGAACCGCTATCCCCTCATCCTCCTCGACACCACGCTGGTCATGGCCGCCAGCGCCGTGATCGTGGGCTCCATGGTCACGCAGGTCATCATCGGCGTAAAGCCCTGGTATCATCCCCAGTACGTCATCCCGCTGGTGGGGATGATCCTCGGAAACTCCCTAAACGGCGTCTCCCTGGCGCTTGATTCCTTCCTCGACTATCTGCGGCATCGGCGGGAGGAGATCGAGCTCTATCTGGTCTTCGGCGCCACCCGCTGGGAGGCCCTGCGTCCTCCCATGCGCTCGGCCATCAGGAGGGGGCTCATCCCCATCATCAACGCCATGTCCGTGGCGGGCATCGTTTCGCTTCCGGGCATCATGACCGGCCAGATCCTTGCCGGCGTGCCGCCGCTTCAGGCCGTGGCCTATCAGATCCTCATCATGTTCATGCTCGCCGGGGCCTACACCCTGGGGACCATGCTGGCCACCTTCCTCGCCGGGCGCAAGCTGCTCGACAAGGAGACCCGGCTGGCGCTCGAGAAGATCCGCTAGATGAAACGCCCTTCGAGATAACGCTTGAGCCAGTGACCCGTGTGGGAGGAAGACACGTCCAGGAGACCCTCCGGCGGCCCCTGATAGAGCAGGCGCCCGCCCTCTTCCCCGCCCTCCGGCCCGAGATCCACGATCCAGCTCGCCCGCCGCATCATCTCCGGATGATGCTCCACCACGATGACCGCGTTGCCCTGCTCCACCAGGGCCTTGAGCGCGGCCATGAGCCTTTCCACGTCCACGAGATGGAGCCCCACCGTGGGTTCGTCGAGGAGGAAGATCGTCTCGGCACCCTTTTCCAGGAAGAGATGATGGGCGATCTTCAGGCGCTGGGCCTCGCCGCCGGAGAGGGTGGAAAGCGGCTGTCCCAGACGGAGGTAACCCAGGCCCACCTGCATGGCGGCCCGGAGCTTTTCCCGGATCTCGCGGAGGATCTTTTCCTCCTTGCTCGAGGAGGCGCGGTCCAAGGAAAAGAAGTCCCGGGCCTCCTCGAAGGTGAGCTCCAGGAAATCCGCCACGTTCTTGCCGTGCCAGCGCACGGAGAGCACTTCTTCCCGAAAGCGCCGGCCCTTGCACACCGGACAGGGGAAGTGGAGATCCGAAAGGAACTGCATCTCCACCACCTCAAAACCCAGGCCCTGACAGTGCGGACACTGGCCCACGGAGGAGTTGAAGGAGAAGGCCGAGGCCGAGAGACCGGCTTCCTTGGCCTCGGGCGTGGCGGCGAGAAGCTTTCGCAGGCCGTCGTAGACCTTGAGATAGGTCGCGGGGTTGGCGCGCGGCGACTTGGCAAGAGGGCTCTGGTCCAGGAGGACCACCTTGCGCACGGCCTCGTGGCCCCGGATCTCGCGGAAACGCCCCGGCGGATCCGTGCTCTCCCCCTTGAGCCTCTTGAGCCCGCGATAGAGGATCAGCTCGAGGAGCGTGGACTTCCCGGAACCCGAGACCCCGGTGATCACCGAAAGCCCGCGGAGCGGGAAACGCACGTCTATCCCTTGCAGGTTGTTCTCCTCCGCGCCTATTACCTCGAGGAACGCGCCTTCGGCCGGCGCGAGCGGCTCAAACTTCTTGGGCTGGTTGACCTCGCGCAGGGCGCGCCCGGTGGGGGTGTCCTGGCGCAGGAG
>JAADCO010000052.1 GCA_013154385.1 Thermodesulfobacteriota bacterium | reverse complement strand
GAAGGCCATTCGTCTGGTGCGCGCGGGCGTGGCCCGGGCGCGAAAGAGCGTTCCCCTTGAGCCCATCACCGTGAAGACCGTGCCCGAGGTCCTGGTCGTGGGGGCCGGGGTGGCGGGTCTGCGCGCGGCCCTTGCTCTTTCCGACCTGGGGCTCAAGGTCCACCTCGTCGAGCGGGAAAAGGAAGTCGGCGGAAGGCTCCGCGACCTCGACGCCCTCTATCCCAGCGGGCGGAAGGGAAGGGAGGTCATCCAGCAGCTCACGGAGATGATCCTTTCCCGGAAAAACGTCGTCCTCCATCTCGAGACCCAGGTGGTGGGAAAAGAGGGGAGTGTGGGCGATTTCACCGTGCACCTCAAGGGCCCTCACGGAGAGGAGACCGTGCGGGTCGGGGCCATCATCGTGGCCACGGGCTTTTCCCCTTACGAGCCCAGGGAGGGAGAGTTCGGCTACGGCCATCCCCGGGTGATCACCCTTTCCGAACTCCATCGCTGGTGGCGGGAGGGGCGGGGGCCTCAGGACGTGCGCCAGGTGGCCTTCATCTACTGCGTGGGTTCGAGGGAGAAGGAGGGCCACACCTATTGTTCGCGCTACTGCTGTGCCGCGGCCATCTACGCCGGGCTTGTGCTCCGCGAGAAATGGCCCGGGGTGCGGCAGTTTCATCTCTATCGCGACGTGAGGGCCTACGGGCGCTACGAGACCCTCTATCATCAGTTGCTCGAGGCCGGCGGGGTGTTCCTGCGATTTGAGCCCCCGGACCTTCCGGAGGTGAAAGAAGAGGGCAAGCGCCTCCTCGTGCGGGTGAAAGATCGGTTGAGCCACGGAGAGGAGGTCGAGATCCCGGCGGATCTCGTCGTCCTGGTCACGGGCATGGTGCCGCCTGAGGAGAAGGACCTCGTCGAGGTCCTCAAGCTCCCCGTGGGCAAGGACGGCTTCTTCAACGAGGTCCATCCCAAGCTGCGCCCGGTGGAGACGGTGATTGACGGCCTGCTCCTTGCGGGCACCGCCCAGGGGCCGAAGAACATGGCCGAAAGCGTAAGCAGCGCCATGGCCGCGGCCTCCAAGGCCGGGGTGCTCCTTCTGCGCGGGGAGATCCGCCTCGAACCGCAGGTGGCCCACGTGCGGGCCGAGGCCTGCACCTGGTGCGGCCAGTGCGCCGAGGCCTGCCCCTACGGGGCCATCGTCCAGGTGGAAAGAGACGGCCGCGCGGTGGCCGAGGTCAAACCGGCGCTCTGCAAGGGCGAGGGGGCCTGCGTGGGGGTGTGTCCGGAGGAGGCCATCGAGGTCTTCGGCTACACGCACGAACAGATCCGGGCCATGATCGAGGCCCTCTGCAAGGAGGTCTCATGAAGAGGATCAAGGGTCGCGCCGAACTCTACGCCGAAAGTCCTTTCTGGTCGCGTTTCATCCTGGCCCATTTGCGGGAGAGACCGATGACCGTCCCCGAGCTCGCCGAGGCCCTGGGGATCCCTCCCTACGAGGTGATGATGCATCTTCACGCCATGAGGCGCTACGGACTGGTGGAAGAGGCCCCCAAGGCCCGGCGCGAGAAATACTATCGCTATCGTCCCAGGAGTTGAGTGATGATCAGGGTTGACCGGAAACTCCTCGAAGAAGTGGCCTCTGACGAGGCCTTCAACGCCCAGGCCTGCTTCAACTGCGGGACCTGCACGGCGCTCTGCCCCATGGGGCTCGAATGGCTGCCGCGGGAGCTCTTTCGCTACGTCCTCCTCGGGGCCGCGGAAAAGGTCTCCGCCCTCACCGAGGCCGTGTTTTCCTGTCTCCTCTGTCGGATGTGCGAGGCCCAGTGTCCCAGAGGGGTCCGCATCACCCACAACATTCGCACGCTAAGGGGATACTTGGTGAAAAATGAATACCGCATCCGTTGATCTCCGACCCAAAAGAGAGGTGTTGGCCCTCTTGGCCCAGAACCTGGGGCTTCGGGGAAGCGTTCTTCCCCTGCCGGGGGGTTATCTCACCTCCTGGGCCAAGGGACTTTTGCTCCCGCGCGGAGGCGAGGTGGTCCTCTACACCGGCCACATGTATCAGATGCTTCCGGTGATCAAGGCCATGGAGGACAGAGCCAAGGCCCTTCCGCCGGAGAAGAGGGACCAGCTGGCCGCCATCCTGCGCCTGGTAAACCCCCTGGTGAACGTGAGCGGGTTTTCCCGCTTTCTGGCCTCGCCGGACTGGAAAGAACGTTCCAATCGCATCTTACGAAACATTGTGGAACTATTGCGCCGCGCGGGGGTGGAGTGCGGCTATCTCTACGAGGCGGAGAAATACGCCGGGGCCCTGGCTTACGACCTGGGGCTCGACGGGCCCTTTGAGCGGCACGCGCGGCGGGTGGCCAGGCGTTTGCGGCGATACGGCGTGAAGGAGCTCATCACCGTCGATCCGCACACCACGCAGATCTTCCGCGAGGTCTATCCGCAGGTGGTGCCGGGCTTTGACCTTCGGGTGCGAAGCTACGTCGAGGTCCTGGCGGAAAGGGGCCTTGAGGCCGCGCTTCCCTGGGAGGAAGAGTTCGTCTTCCACGATTCGTGCGTTTACGCGCGCTATCTGGGGCTCATCGAAGAGCCGCGCCGGTTGCTTACGCAGGCCGGAGCCCAAGTGGCGGAGCCTGATTTTTCCCGCGAGGTCACCCATTGCTGCGGCGGCCCGGTGGAGAGCCTCTTTCCGGAGAAGGCCGAGGAGGTCGCCCGGCGGCGGATGGAGCAGCTCGCGGGTCTCGGGCGGCGGGTGGTGTGCGCCTGTCCGATCTGTCTCCTCAATCTTTCCGAGGTCAGGGACCCGCGCCAGGAGGTCTTCGATCTGTCCGAGGTCCTGGTCGCGGCCCTCGGGCAGAAGGAGAAATAAAAAAGGAGGTGTCCCATGGCGGAAAAGATTGCCGGCAAGAAGCTGGTGGTCATCGTGACCACCGGGCCGGAGGACCCGGAGAAGGCCACGTTTCCTTATCTGGCGGCGAGCACGGCCCTCACCATGGACGTCCAGGTCACGGTCATCCTTCAGGGCCGCGGGGTCTACACGGCCACCAAAGGGGTCTACGAGACGATCCGGGCCCCGGGGATCAAGCCCCTCAAGGAGCTCGTGGACAGCGTGGTGAAGATGGGCGGAAAGATCTTCGTCTGAATCCCGTGCGTGGAAGAGCGCGGGATCGCTCGCGAACAACTGGTCGAGGGTTGTGAGCTGATCAAGGCCGGAAGACTGGTCCACGAGGTGATGACCGCGGACC
>JAADCO010000103.1 GCA_013154385.1 Thermodesulfobacteriota bacterium | reverse complement strand
CGAGCTGTTCGACGAAGTATTCCGGGGAGTGGAAACGGACCCTTCGCTTCCAGAAGGCCGGGGACCCGCAGAAGACGCAGTTCCAGGGGCAACCGCGCGAGGAGATCACGTGCTGGAAGGAAAAGTAGCGCGCCGGGTCCGGGAGGTCGTCTATTTCCGGAATGAAGTCGGCCTCCGGGGTGGCGTGGGGTTTTCCGTCAAGGCGCAGGGCAAGGCCGGGGATCTTTTGGAGCTCTTCGCTGGTCGCCCGGCTGGATACGGCCTCAACGAGCCTGAGGAAGGTGTGTTCCCCCTCCCCGCGCACCACGTAGTCCACCTCCGGGAAGTGGGTGAGGAGGTGCTCCCAGAGGAAGGTCGCCCCCACGCCGCCGAAGACGATCTTGGCCTCGGGGAGGACCTCCCGGGCCACGCGGGCCAGGTCAATTCCGCCCCAGCGGTTGGCGTTGAAGATGGAAAACCCGATGACCTCCGGCTGCAGGGCGCGGAAGGTGCGCCGGGCCACTTCGAGGTCCTTCAGGTTGAACCAGTTCAGGATCTCGACCGCGTAGCCCCGCTCCTTGAGGAGGGCGGCAATGTAATAAATGCCGATGGGAAGCGGCCTTACGTCGTAATCTTTCGGCCTTTCTTCAAGAAACGGCGGATAGACCAGAAGGATCTTCATCTCGACGGAACGATTATACCGGAAAGCCCGGGGGCGAGAAGGAGCCCTACGCCCGGGGCGACAATTTCAACGTGGTCTCTTCCGCGGGCCGATACGAGTATTGAGGGAGAAGGCCATGAGGGTTGATCCGGCGTATCTTCGCTATCGCGTGCAGGAGATCGTCCGCGAGAAAGAGGCCCTCGGTGGGCCTGCGGCAGACGGTCGGCACGCAGACGGAAAGCGCGCTGAAAGGGCCTCCCGGCAGGAGATCCGCCGCGAGGAAGAGGCCCTTCTGCAAGAGCTCCGGGCGCGCGACCGGGAGGTCCGCGCCCACGAGGAGGCCCATCTCCTGGCCGCCGGTCCCTACGCCCGGAGTGGTCCGCGCTTTGAGACCGTGCGCGGCCCGGACGGGCGGGAATACGCCGTCTCCGGCGAGGTGGAGATCGACACCACGCCCGTTCCCGGGGACCCGGAAGAGACCCTCGAGAAGGCGCGCGTGGTGAAGAGGGCGGCGCTGGCCCCGGCGCATCCCTCCCCGCAGGACCTGAAAGTCGCCGCCCAGGCCGACCGTCTGGCCCAGGAGGCCCTCATGGAGCTCATGAAGGAGCGGCTTGAGGCCCACTCGGCCGGAGAGGCCGCACTCCCCCGCAAGCAGACCGCAAGAGACTACGGTTCCTTCCTTTCCGCCGCCCCTTCGGGAAAGCTAGATCTTCACGTCTAAGACTCCTTCTTTTCGAGAAAGGGTTTCACGAGGTCAATGGGAATGGGAAAGAGGGTCACGGAGTTGTTCTCCGCCGCCACCTCCCGCAGGGTCTGGAGATAGCGGAGCTGAAGGGTGATCGGGCTTTCGGCCATGATGCGCGCGGCCTCGGCCAGCTTCTCCGCGGCCTGGAGCTCACCCTCGGCGTTGATGATCTTCGAGCGCCGCTCTCGCTCGGCCTCGGCCTGTTTGGCCATGGCGCGCTTCATCTCGTCGGGGAGGTCGATCTCCTTGATCTCCACCTTGGAGACCTTGACTCCCCAGGGCTCGGTGTCGGCGTCGAGTATCTCCTGGATGCGGGCGTTCAGTTTCTCGCGCTCGGAAAGGAGCTCGTCGAGCTCGGCCTGACCGCAGATGCTCCGCAGGGTGGTCTGGGCGAGCTGGCTCGTGGCGAAGTAGTAGTTTTCCACCTGGACCACGGCCTTGGCCGCGTCTATCACCCGGAAGTAGACCACGGCCGAGACCGAGACCGAGACGTTGTCCCGGGTGATGACCTCCTGCGGCGGGACGTCGAGGGTCACGGTGCGGAGATCCACCTTGACCATGCGGTCGATGACCGGGAGCAGGATGATGAGCCCCGGTCCCTTGACCCCGATGAGGCGCCCCAGGCGAAAGACCACGGCGCGTTCGTATTCCTTGAGCACTCGAATGGACGAGGCCAGGAACAAGATGGCCAGAATAACGATGAAAGAGAAAGGAACGGCCATACTTACCCTCCTTGGCTGGTTTGAGTCACTATAACCTGATTGAGGCCGGAAATCAGGCCCGCTTGCCTTGGAGCGCCCCTTGGGCTATTTCCTTGGGAAACTCCCGAGGAGGATGAGATGGCGCTTCCCAAACTCGTCGAGGATCTCCTGCGTCCCGAGGCCTATCCCCACCGGCCGGAGAAGGTGGAGCTCGTCCAGACCCACATCTCCTACGTGTTTCTGGCAGGTGACCTGGTCTACAAGATCAAGAAGCCCGTGAACTTCGGGTTCCTCGATTTCACCACGCTTGAGAAGCGCAAGTTCTTCTGCGAGCGCGAGGTGGAACTCAACCGGAGGCTCTGTCCGGAGATCTACCTCGGCGTGGTCCCGGTGGTGGAGAAGGAGGGCCGCTTCGTGGTCGAGGCCGAGGGCGAGCCCCGGGAGTGGGCGGTCAAGATGAAGCGCCTTCCCGAAGAGGGCATGATGTCGCGCCTGATCGCCGAGGGGCGTCTCACCAAGCGGCATCTCGACCTCCTCGTGGAAAAGCTCGTTCCCTTCTATCGCACCGCGGCCACGGGCCCGGAGGTCAACCGCTACGGGACCCTTGAGGCCATCTCCTACAACGTGGAGGAAAACTTCAGCCAGACCAAGGACTTCGTGGGCCAGGCGCTGGCCGAGCATCGCTACAACCACATCGTCTCCTGGTCGCGGCGCTTCATGGAGGAAAACGCCGCCCTCTTCGAGGCCCGCATAGAAGGCGGGTTCATCCGCGACGGCCACGGCGACCTCTACTCCGCCAACGTCTGTTATCCCACCGAAGAGAGCGTCTGCGTCTTCGACTGCATCGAGTTCAACGACCGCTTCCGCTGCGGCGACGTGGCCCAGGACCTCGCCTTCATGGCCATGGATCTCGACTATCACCGCCTGAGGGATTTTTCGCGCTACTTCATCGAGCGCTACGTGGAGCTCTCCGGTGACCGCGGGCTCCTCGAGGTGCTCGATTTCTACAAGTGCTATCGGGCCTACGTGCGGGGAAAGATCGGCTGTTTCACCTGGGCCTCGGAGGAGGTGGACGAGGACACGCGGAAAAAGAGCCTCGAGGCCGCCAGGCGCTACTTCGACCTCGCCTATCTCTACGCCGAGGGAAAACCCTT
>JAADCO010000061.1 GCA_013154385.1 Thermodesulfobacteriota bacterium | reverse complement strand
TGGGCAAGGAACCTTTGGTGACCGCGCTTTCCCTCCATTCCACGGCCTTCAACTTGGCCCGTTTCCTGGGGCCGGCCATCGCCGGGTTTCTTATGGCGCGCTTCGGCCTCGGGAGCTGCTTCTTGGTGAACGCCCTCTCCTATCTTCCGGTGATCCTCGCCCTCCTCCTGATTTCGCTGCCCAACGAGAGGCGGGGAGAGGTCAAGCGCCCTCTGGAGGGCCTGCTCGAAGGGCTCCGCTTTGCCTGGCGCACCAAACCCATCCGGGCCACGCTCTTCCTCATCGCGGTCACGAGCATCTTCCTCCTGCCCTACGCCGTGCTCCTTCCGGTGCTCACGCGCCAGAGGTTCGGGGGTGGGGCGGAGGAGTTCAGCTTCATCATGGCGGCCAACGGCCTGGGGGCCCTTTGCGGCGCGCTTTTCATGGCGAGCTTCGGCCGCGAATTGAAGCGCGACCGCTTCATCCTCTTCAACCTGGCCCTGCTGTGCGTGTGGCTCTCCGTCACCGTGCTCAGCACGAGCCTCTACGCCGCGGCCTTTTTCCTGCTTCTGGCGGGTTTCCACATGGTTTGCATGTTCACCTCGGCCAACGCTCATCTGCAGCTTAACGCCACCGACGAGATCCGCGGGCGGGTGCTCAGTCTCTTCAGCCTGAGTTTCCTGGGGCTCTTTCCCTTTGGGAGCCTTCTTTCCGGGACTTTGGCCCAGCACTTCGGGGTGGAGAGGGTGCTCCTTTTCGGGAGCAGTACGGGGCTGGCGGCGGTGATCCTCGTCTATCTCTGGGGTTTCGGGCGCAAGTTCTAGTCTTCCCAGAAGCCGGTGCGGCGCAGGAATTCTTCGTCGATCCCTCGCCCCTGGTAGGGTCCGAGCAGGCGCTCCACGTATTTTCCGATGAGATCCACCTCGATGTTCACCCGGTCTCCCGGGCGGCGGAAGCCCATGGTCGTGAGCTTGGCGGTGTGGGGGATGATGGCGAGCTCTATTTCGTGGTCGTAAACCCGGTTCACCGTGAGGCTTATGCCGTCGATGGCGATGGAGCCCTTTTCGATCACGTAGCGGGAAAGCCCCTGGGGAAGCCTCACGCGATAGAAGATGAACTCGCCCTTTTCCTCCCGCCGGGTCACTTCCCCTATTCCGTCCACGTGGCCGGAGACGAGATGGCCTCCCAGGCGGTCTCCCAGGCGGAGCGCCCGTTCCAGGTTGACCTTCTCCCCCGGGGTGAGGGTGCCGAGGGTGGTGCGGGAAAGGGTTTCCGGCGAGACATCCACGGCGAAGGTGTCTCCGCGGAGGTCCACCACCGTGAGGCAGGCCCCGTTCACGGCGATGCTGTCTCCCAGCTTGGTGTCCGAAAGATCGAAAGGAGCGCGGATTTCGAAACGAACTCCGCGGGAAAGGGGCGCTTTCTTTACAATCTCACCCAGCCCTTCTACAATGCCGGTAAACATCTCTGACCTCCCAGGTGTATGCCTGCGCCGCTGATTCTCATCGTAGAAGACGAAGAAGATATTGCAAGATTAGTAGCCAAGGCCCTGGAAAAGGAAGGTTTCCGAACGCAGCGCGCTTCTAGCCTGGCCGAGGCGCAGGAAAAACTCAACAAAGAGACCCCGGATCTCCTCATCCTCGACCTCATGCTCCCGGATGGCGACGGCTTGGAGCTTTGCAAGGTGTTGCGCTATCAGGAGCCGGGCCGCCATCTTCCCATCATCATCCTCACCGCCAAGGGGGAGGAGATAGACCGCATCCTGGGTTTTGAGATGGGGGCGGACGACTACATCGTCAAACCCTTCAGCCCCAAGGAGCTGGCCCTGCGGGTGAAGGCGGTGCTGCGCCGCACGCGCACCCCGGAACCCGCGGAGGAAGGGGTCCTTCGTTTCGGCGACCTCTCCATTGACGTGGCCCGCCACGAGGCCCGCGTCCGGGGGGAACCCGTGTATCTCACGCGCACGGAGTTCAATCTCCTCCTCACCCTGGCCCGGGCCCGCGGAAAGGTGCTCACCAGGGAGATCCTCCTCGACAAGGTCTGGGGCTACACCTTCGAGGGATACGCGCGCACCGTGGACACCCACGTGCGCCGTCTGCGCAAGAAACTGGGCCCCTGCGCCCATCTCATCGAAACCGTCTGGGGGGTGGGCTATCGCTTCCGCACTTGAGATACTCGCCCTTTTCGCCCTGCCGGCCCTGGCGCTGGTGACGTTCCTCTGGGTGCGGGACCGGCTGCGTTTTGAAAACTTCAAGCGCCAGTCCGCCAGGATCCTCGGTCTGGAACGGGCAGACACCTTCTCCCTGCTGAAGGGCCTGAAGCAATGGAAGGAGAACCTCCATCGTGCGGAAAGGCAACTCAAGGTCTACACGGCGCTCCTCGAACCCCTGAAGGAAGGGGTGGTGCTGACGAACGACGCCGGGGAGATCATCCATCTCAACCCCCGGGCCGCGGATCTCCTCGGTCTTTCCCGACGCCAGAGGGGGCTCAACCTGAAGGAGATCCTGCGCGAGGAGACCCTCTGGCAGGCCCTGGCCCAGAAGGAGGCGGCGGTCCTTGAGATCGAACTCTTCTGGCCCTTTCCGCGCACGCTCGAGGTGACCATGGTGCCCCTAAGCGAAGGCTTCGTGGGCTTCATCCTCCAGGACGTAACGCCTTTCAGGCGCCTTTCGGACATCCGGCGGGATTTCGTCTCCTATCTCGCCCACGAGATAAGGACTCCCCTCACGGCCATCGAGGGCTATGCGGAGAACCTCCTGGACGAGGTGCCGGAGGAGCAGCGCGAGGAACTGGCGGTCATCCTGCGCAACGCGCGTCGCCTCTCCCGCCTGGTGAAGGACCTGCAGACTCTTTCCCGGCTCGAGCTCCAGGGCATCCCCGCGGAGGAGTTCGAGGAAATAGACCTGCGGGAAGTGGTCTCCGCAGCCACGGATCTCATGCGTCCCAAGTTCGAAGAGAAGAACCTCAAGCTGAGCCTTGACCTGCAAGAGGCCCGTATCCGCGGCCACTTCGATCATCTCCTGCGCGCGGTGGTCAATCTCCTCGACAACGCCGTCAAGTTCAGCCCGGAAGGAGGCACCATCGAGATAAGCCTGACCCCCGACCGGGGGACGTGGGTCCTTTCCATCCGGGATCAGGGGCCGGGGATCTCTCCGTCGGAGAAGGAGAGGGTCTTTGAGCGCTTCTATCGCGGGCGCCGCGGGGACAAGCAGGGCACGGGCCTGGGGCTTTCCATCGTCAAGCACATCGTCCTGGCCCACGGCGGGCGGGTGGAGGTGGAAAGCGAGCCCGGAGCCGG
>JAADCO010000172.1 GCA_013154385.1 Thermodesulfobacteriota bacterium | reverse complement strand
AGCGGCAAGAAGTACAAGAAGTGCTGCGGACGCCCGGGAGCCAAGGCCAAGTCCAAGGACCAAATTGAAAAAGCCCAGGCCGTCCGGTAAAATCTTGACACTACTTGCGGAGATGATATTTTGCGCAGGTCATCGTGAAGCGGAGGTGGAAAGGTGTACGCGGTTATCAAAACAGGCGGCAAACAGTACAAAGTAAGCCCTGGTGACGTCATTCGGGTCGAAAAGATCCCGGGTGATCCCGGTCAGGAGATCGAGCTGAGCGAGGTCCTCCTGGTAGGCGAAGGCAACGAGGTGAAGATCGGTCAGCCCCTGGTGGAAGGGGCCAAGGTCATCGCCACCATCGTGGAGCAGGGTCGCAGCCGGAAGATCATCGTCTTCAAGAAGAAGCGGCGCAAGAACTATCGCCGCAAACGGGGGCACCGGCAGTACTATACCGACCTTCAGATCAAAGAAATTCAAGCCTAGGAGGTAGGTTATGGCTCATAAAAAATCCGGCGGTTCTTCCCGCAACGGACGAGACAGCGAGAGCAAAAGGCTTGGTGTCAAGCGCTACGCCGGCCAGTTCGTGAAGGCGGGGAACATCATCGTGCGCCAGCGCGGCACGAGGATCCATCCCGGGTTCAACGTCGGTCTCGGCAAGGACTACACCATCTTCGCCAAGATCGACGGCATCGTGAAGTTTGAAACCCGCCACGGTCGCAAGGTGGTAAGCGTCTATCCCGTAGAGCAGGCCGCGCAGGCGGCTTAGTTTCCCACCCAAAGAGGCTCAAAAAGGCGGCGTCAAGCCGCCTTTTTTCATTTTGAGGCTAGCGCAACCTCAGGGCCTCGACGCGAAGATCGAGCTTGAACGGAAGGGCCAGTCGGCGGGAGAGCCGCGCGGCCAGATAGTCCACCAAAAGCGCCCCTTCCTTGAAGGACGCCAGGTCCACCTCGGGAAACTCCACCACCACGCGGAAGTTTTCCGCCTCGCGCACGAAAGTCACGGGAAAGACCTTCCCGCCCACGGAAATCTCAAGTAAAAGGCGCCCGTCTTCTCCGAGGCGCTTCTCAAGACGCGAAAGGGCCTCTTCCGGCGAGAGCTCCCCGTCCCAGAGGACCTTCCCCTCCGGGGGTTCGGTGGTGGCCGGGCATTCGATGACGAAGCGCACGTCGTAGAGCGCAGGCCGGGGCTGATAGCGGAGCTTGTTGAGAAGCACCTCCACCGTGGGGAGCCCGTAGGTGTGCCCGTCTTCGAACTCCTCGAGGAAATCCGTGGGCGCCAGGCGCCGGCGCGAGGTGGGATAGTGAAGGATCTCCTCGAGCTGTCTCAGGACCTCCTCGGAGACCCGCACCTGACGGAACTCGCGCAACCCGGCCTCTTTGATGGCCTCGCGCCAGAAGGCGTCGCGCTCAAAGTCGCGGCTTCCGTAGTCGTATTCATAATAGACGGCCCTGATGCCCGCAGAGGCGATGAGCTTGAGGCACACGTAGCAGGGAGCAAGCGTGCAGTAGAGGTCCGCCCCTTCCACGGAGATCCCGAAACGCGCGGCCTGGGCAATGGCGTTGGCCTCGGCGTGGGTGGCCCGGCAAAAGTTGTACTTGTCGATGTCGGGAATCCCCTTTTCGCGGCGGAAACAGTAACCCGGCCCGCGGTCCGTGCAGTGCCAGGCCCCGGGCATGGGGCCGTTGTAACCCGTGGCGAGGATGCGGTTGTCGCGCACGATCACCGCGCCGGACGGGCGCGAATTGCAACCGGAACGCAGGGAGACCATCTTGGCGAGCAACATGAAGTATTCGTGCCAGGGGGCCCTTTGCATCAACCTCGTTGCCCGTGCGGATAGAGCGGAAATTCCTCGCAGAGACGCCGGACCTTGGCCCGGATGTCCTTGAGCAGGGACTCGTTTTGATGGTCCCGGAGCACGGCGACCATCCAGTCCCCGACCATCTCGATCTCCTTTTCCTTGAGACCGCGCGTGGTCACCGCCGGCGTGCCGATGCGGATCCCGCTCGTCACCTTGGGGGGTAGCGGATCAAAGGGAATGGCGTTCTTGTTCACGGTGATGCCGGCCTTCTCGAGCGCCTCCTCGGCCTCGGCTCCGGTGAGACCGTGGCCCGTGAGATCCACGAGGATGAGATGGTTGTCCGTGCCCCCGGAGATGAGCCTGAACCCGGCCTGGGCCAGCACTTGGGCCAGGGCGCGGGCGTTGGCCACCACCTGCTGCTGATACGTCTTGAACTCCGGAGCCAGGGCCTCCTCGAAGCACACCGCCTTGGCGGCGATGATGTTCATGTGCGGACCGCCCTGGATGCCGGGGAAGACCGTCTTGTCAATGACGCGCGCGAAGCGTTCCTTGGCCAGGATGAAGCCCCCCCGCGGGCCGCGCATGGTCTTGTGCGTGGTGGAGGTGACGAACTCGGCAAACGGCACGGGTGAAGGATGGATGCCCGCAGCCACCAGCCCGGCGATGTGGGCCATGTCCACCATGAGCATGGCGCCGACCTCGTCGGCGATCATGCGGAAGGCTTCGAAATCTATCACCCGCGGATAGGCGCTCGCCCCGGCGACGATCATCTGCGGCCGATGCTCAAGGGCGAGCTGCCGCACCTCGTCGTAGTCGATGGTTTCCGTCTCGCGGGAGACGCCGTAGTGCACGACCTTGTAGAGGCGGCCGGAAAAATTGACCGGAGAACCGTGCGAAAGATGCCCTCCGTGGGAGAGGTTCATGGAAAGGATGGTGTCCCCGGGCTCGAGCATGGCGAAGTAAACCGCCATGTTGGCCTGGGTGCCGGAATGGGGCTGGACGTTGGCGTATTCCGCCCCGAAGAGCACCTTCAAGCGCTCGATGGCCAGTTCCTCTACCTGATCGACGATCTCACAGCCGCCGTAGTAGCGCCGCCCCGGATACCCCTCGGCGTACTTGTTCATGAGCACCGAACCCTCGGCCTCCATCACCGCCGGGGAGGCGAAGTTCTCCGAGGCGATCATCTCGAGCTGACCGGTCTGACGCGCAAGCTCCTGGCCGATGAGATCGTGTATCTTGGGATCGACTTCTTTGAGAAAGCTCATTCCAGGCCTCTTGAAAGAGATTAAGGCTCCTCGCGCGTGAGTTCGTCTATCTGTTTGACGCGACGAGCGTGACGCCCCCCTTCAAAAGGGGTCTCCAGAAAGACTTTGACCATTTCCAAAGCCAACACGTCACCGATGACCCGTCCACCGAGGACCAAGATGTTGGCGTCGTTGTGGAGTCGGGCCATGCGCGCGGTGAAGAGCTCGTGACAGAGCGCCGCCCGAATACCGCGGAAGCGGTTGGCCACCATGCTCATGCCCAACCCCGTGCCGCAGATAAGGATACCGCGTTCTGCTTCCTGCGAAAG
>JAADCO010000170.1 GCA_013154385.1 Thermodesulfobacteriota bacterium | reverse complement strand
GAGCCCGTCTTCTTCGATCTTACCCACCAGATGAGGATGGACCTCGGTGGTTCTGGCTCCAACCTCCGTACTCCTTCCTGCTGCGTAGGTAAGGCTCGCTGTGAGTGGAGCTGCCTCGACACCCAGGAACTTTGCTACGACCTTACGATGACTTATCAGGACGAGCTTCACCGTCCGGCCTTCCCCTATAAGTTCAAGTTCAAGATTTCCGGCTGCCCCAACGACTGCGTGGCGGCCATCGCCCGTGCCGACCTCTCCATCATCGGTACCTGGCTCGACGACATCCGGATCGACCAGGAAGCGGTGAAGGCTTACGTGGGTGGCGAGCTCAAGCCCAACGCCGGTGCCCACTCCGACCGCGATTGGGGCCCGTTCGACATCCAGAAGGAAGTCATTGACCTTTGCCCCACCCAGTGCATGTCCTGGGACGGCAACAAGCTCTCCATTAACAACAAGGAGTGCGTCCGCTGCATGCACTGCATCAACGTCATGCCCGAGGCGCTCCGTCCTGGTACGGACACCGGAGCCACCCTGCTCATGGGCGCTAAGGCTCCGATCCTGGAAGGGGCCCAGCTTTCTACGGTCATGGTGCCTTTCATTCGCCTCGAGCCCCCTTACGACAACCTGAAGGAAATCATCGAAAACGTCTGGATGTACTGGATGGAAGAGGGTAAGAACCGTGAGCGTCTCGGTGAGCTCATGCAGCGTGTCGGTCTGGCCAACTTCGTCGAAATCGTCAAGCTCAAGCACGTGCCGCAGATGATCCGTGAGCCTCGGTCCAACCCGTACGTCTTCTGGAAGGAAGAGGAAGTTCCCGGCGGTTGGAAGCGTGACATTAAGGAATTCCGTAAGCGCCACCCGGCCTAAACGAGATTGGGAAAAGATCGGGGGCGCAAGCCCCCTCACAATAAAGTTTGAAATTTAAAGGAGGTTGCATATGTCTGATAAGATCATCGAAAAAATTCAAAGCGCCGAGTTAGACGAGATTTACAGCAAGCCTTACGATCCGGAACTTGCTGAAAAGCTCTATAACCCTCAGAAGCCCATGGAGAACCGTATCACCGATATCGGTCCTCCGTACTACGCTCAGTTCTTCCCGCCGGTCATCAAGAAGAACTACGGTAAGTGGAAGAGCCACGAGATCATCCAGCCCGGTGTCATCAAGTACACCAGCGAGACGGGTGACGTGGTCTACGCGGTACGCTGCGGTACTCCTCGTCTCATCACCTGCGACTACATTCGCGAGATCTGCGAGATAGCCGACAAATACTGCGACGGTTATATGCGCTGGACCACCCGTAACAACGTCGAGTTCCACGTGACCGACGAGGAGACCCTCCGGAACCTGCTCGAAGACCTGAAGAGCCGCAAGCACCCTGGTGGTTCCTACAAGTTCCCCGTAGGCGGAACGGGCGCCAGCGTGACCAACATCGTCCACACCCAGGGTTGGGTCCACTGCCACACCCCGGCTACTGACGCCTCCGGTATCATCAAGGCCGTGATGGACGATCTCTTCGAGTACTTCCAGAGCCACAAGCTTCCGGCTCAGGTGCGCGTGGCTCTGGCTTGCTGCTTGAACATGTGCGGTGCGGTTCACTGCTCCGACATCGCCATTCTCGGTATTCACCGTAAGCCGCCGCTGATCGAAGACGATCGTCTGGAAAACGTCTGTGAAATTCCGCTGGTCATCGCTTCTTGTCCCTTGGGCGCCATCAAGCCGGCTACGGTGGAGATCGACGGCAAGAAGAAGAAGACCGTTCGCGTGAACGAGAAGCGTTGTATGTTCTGCGGTAACTGCTACACCATGTGTCCGGCCATGCCTCTGGCTGACGGTGAAGGTGACGGTATCGCCATCCTGGTTGGCGGAAAGATCTCCAACCGCTGCAGCCCGCCGAAGTTCTCCAAGCTGGTCATCCCGTACATTCCTAACGAGCCTCCGCGCTGGCCGACCACGGTGAAGTGGGTGCGTAAGATCCTCGAGACTTACGCTCAGCACGCTCGGAAGTATGAGCGTCTCGGTGAATGGGCGGAGCGGATCGGCTGGGAGCGCTTCTTCGAGGTCTGCGAGATCCCGTTCAGCGAGAAGACCATGGACGACTACCGCCTGGCTTACGATACGTACCGCACGTCCATGCACTTCCGCTTCACCAGCCACGTGGAAATCAAATAAGGAGGGCTTTCTATGGATATCGAAGAGGTCAAACAGAAAATTTTGGAGTTCATGGAAAAGAAGGCCAAGAGCAAGTCTAAGGTCTACTTGAAAGACATGCAGCGGGCTATTCCCGATGCCAAGCCCATGCTCATAAAGAAAGCGGCGAACGAGCTCGTGCGCGAGGGCAAGCTGGAATACTTCTCCACCGGCTCCACGGTGATGTACAGCTTGCCTGGGCAGGACATCGAAAAAGGAATGAAGTCCGACTAACAAAGAAGGGCCGGCGCAAGCCGGCCCTTCTTCTTTTTGGCCTGTCCTTCAGACTCTAGATCGTCTTCGTGATAAGGACTGGTTCCACCGTCCTTTCAACTATCCCTCTCGTTCCCTTCACCCGGAGTTCTTCGAAAAGGAACTCGATCTTTTCCCCCAGGGTTTCCATGATGCGGGCCTTGATGGACGGGTCCAGGTCCCACCATTTCTTCTTGAACGGCCCGAAGCCCTTTTTGCGCGTCTTGTAGATGAACTGGGCCTCGGTCATGCCTTCTTTCCACTCCTTGGCAAAGTGTTTCTTCAGATAGTCGTATATCTCCTGGCGAAAGTCGTCCGGCAGGGCGGGATGGTCGTAGATCAGGTTCTGAAACCCCGTGGCCAGGTGGATCTCGCAGCAGCCCACTTCCGGGAAGAGATGGAACATCTCCTCCGGAAGGGTCGAGGCCCCGTGCTGCACGGCCCCGGCCATGCCGTAGTCACGCCGGGCAATCTCTGAAAGGATGCGCAGGGTCTCGAAATCCACCGCCACCTGGGCCACCCGACCATCGGGAAGCACCACGCCCCCGTGCGTCGTCCCCGTTTGGACGCTGATCTTGCTGATCCCCGGCTCGTGTTTCAGATGCTTCCGGTACTCGCTCATGAAGGCGTGGAGTTCTTCCGGACGACTGTTGTGCCCGCCGATCTCGCCGATCTCCCCGCCCACGTTGACCGTGATTCCCTCGGGCTCGTGTTCGCGGATGTAGTTCGTCATCTCCGCGGTCATCAGGGAGTTGAAGTGTTGCTGTTCCTCAAGGGTTTCCTTCTCCAGGATGACGAGGGTGGAGGCGTCGATGTCTATCTGGTAGAACTCGGCCTCCAGGGCCTCGTCCACCAGCTTGCAAATGTTGGCCTTTTCCTTTTCCGGGGCGGCGAAGAAGGCCTCCCTCTTGAACTGGAA
>JAADCO010000104.1 GCA_013154385.1 Thermodesulfobacteriota bacterium | reverse complement strand
AACTCGATGCGTTTTTCGGCCTTCTGAAAGTCTTCCCGCATCTTTTCGAGCACCTCGGGCGTTACCCGGCGGGCGGTCAAGGTCTCCTGCAGTTCCTTGACCTCGAACAGCCGGCCCATGAACTCGTTGGCCCAGCGATGGACGTCGTAGCGCTTGAGCCGGGTCTTCATGACGCGGTTGCGCTCGCGCTTTTCTTCTTCCGGCATCTCCAGGGCTTCGTGCATGGCCTCGGCCATGCGGTTGATGTCGTAAGGGTTGATGATGATGGCCTCACCGAGCTCGGCCGCGGCGCCGGCCATCTCCGAGAGGACGAGCATGCCCCGTTCCTCCGGCGTGGTGGCCACGTACTCCTTGGCGATGAGGTTCATGCCGTCGCGCATGGGGGTGACCAGGGCCACGTCCGCCAGATAGTAGAGGGCGGCCAGGGTGTGGAAGGGCACGGAGCGGTAGAGATACCAGATGGGGGTCCAGCCGAAGGCCCCGTGGCGCCCGTTGATGCGCCCGATGAGCTCGTCCACTTCCCGCTTGAGCATCATGTAGTGTTCCACCCTGGTGCGCGAGGGCACGGCCACGAGGATGAGGACGACCTTTTCCTTGTAGCGCGGATAGCGTTCGAAGAGGAGGTCGTAGGCCCGAAGCCGCTGGGCGATGCCCTTGGTGTAGTCCAGGCGGTCCACCGAGAGGATGACCCGTCGGTCTCCCACCCGGCGGCGGATGCGCCTGATCTCGTGGAGCACGTCGGCCCGCTCCGGGCTCTTGGCGAACCGCTCGTAGTCTATGCCCATGGGAAAGGCGTCCACGCGGATCACGCGCGTGTCCGTGGTGATGAGCCCGAGGCTGTGTTCGTAGCCCAGGAGGCGGCGCACGCTGCTGGCGAAGTGGCGCACGTAGTCGAAGGTGTGGAACCCGATGAGGTCCGCGCCGATGAGGCCGCGCAGAATCTCCTCACGCCAGGGAAGCACGCGGAAGATCTCGAAGGAGGGAAAGGGGATGTGGAGGAAGAAGCCGATGCGGGCCCCGGGGAGGCGTTCCCGCAGCATCCCGGGGAGCAGGAGGAGCTGATAGTCGTGCACCCAGATGGTGCTGTCCTCGTCGGCCACCTCGCAAACGGCGTCGCAGAAGAGGCGGTTGACGCGCCGATAGGCCTCCCAGAGCTTCTGATCGAAGACGGCGTACTGGAGGAAGTAGTGGAAGAGCGGCCAGAGGGTCTTGTTGGAAAACCCGTAGTAGAAGTTTTCGATCTGTCTCTGCGTGAGGAAGACCGGCCTGCAGGAGAGCTCGGCGAGCTTTTCGATGACCTCCTGTTCGCGGCCCCGGATGCTTTCGAGCGAAATCCCCGGCCAACCCATCCAGAGGCCATCCTTTTCGCGATAGAAGGAACCGAGCCCCGTGGCCAGCCCGCCGGCGCTGGGTTGGAAATGGAGTTTCCCCTCTCTCTTGGTAACGGTTACGGGAAGACGATTTGAAACGATGATTACCCGACCAGGCATAGGTCTATGCTAAGTTTTCGTAATAGGTTTGCCAAGGCTTAGGAGCCCTTCTTTTCCACCTCCCAGCCGGGTAAGAGATGGAGCTCGGTGAGCTGCGTCATGGTGACCGGGGCCGGGGCGCCGGTGAGCAGACACTGGGCCCGCTGGGTCTTCGGGAAGGCGATCACCTCCCGGATGCTCTTCCGCCCGAGCATGAGCATGATCAGCCGGTCGAACCCGAAGGCGAAGCCTCCGTGGGGCGGTGCGCCGTACTCCAGGGCCTCGAGCAGGAAGCCGAACTTCTCGCGCGCCTCCTCCGGGCTGATCTTGAGGAGCTTGAAGACCCGCTCCTGGATGTCCGGGCGGTGGATACGGATGCTTCCCCCGCCCACCTCGATGCCGTTCAGCACGAGATCGTAGGCCCGGGAGCGGACCTTCTCCGGGGCGCTTTCGAGAAGCTCGAGGTCTTCCTCCTTGGGAGAGGTGAAGGGATGGTGCATGGCCACGAAGCGGCCTTCTTCCTCGTCCCATTCCACCAAGGGAAAGTCCACCACCCAGCAGAACTTGAAAACGCCTTCGGGAATGAGCCCCAGGCGTCGGGCGAGTTCCACGCGCAGCTCGGCCAGCACCTCGTTGACCACCGAGGGCTGGTCCGCCACGAAGAAGATGGTGCTGCCTGGTTCGGGTTTGAGGGCCTCGAGGAGCTTTTGGGTCTCTTCCTCCGAGAAGAACTTGACGATGGGAGACTGGAGTTCGTTCCCCTCGCGCACCTTGATCCAGGCCAGTCCCTTGGCCCCGAGCTCGTTGGCGAAGGCCGTGAGGTCGTCGAGCTCCTTGCGGGAGAAGTCGTGCGGCACGGAAAGGCCCTTGATGATGCCGCCCCGCTTGATGACCTCGGCAAACACGCGGAAGCCGGTGTCGCGGAAGATGTCGGTGAGCTCGACCAGCTCCAGGCCGAAGCGCAGGTCGGGCCGGTCGGTGCCGAAGCGGGAGAGGGCCTCGTCGTAGGAGAGGACCGGAAAGGGCCTTTCGAGCTCAAGCCCCAGGGTTTCCTTGAAGACGTGGGCCACCAGGCCCTCGAGGAGGTCCATGACGTCCTGTTCGGTGACGAAGGACATCTCGAGGTCGAGCTGGGTGAACTCGGGCTGGCGGTCGGCGCGCAGGTCTTCGTCGCGGAAACAGCGGACGATCTGATAGTAGCGGTCAAGCCCGGCCACCATGAGGATCTGCTTGAAGAGCTGCGGGGACTGGGGAAGCGCGTAGAACTTCCCCGGATAGAGCCTGCTCGGCACGAGATAGTCCCGGGCCCCTTCGGGCGTGCTCTTGGTGAGGAAGGGGGTCTCGACCTCCACGAACCCGTGTTCGTCGAGGAAGTTCCGCGCCGTGCGGGCCACCTGGTGCCGGAAGCGCAGGGCTTTCGTCATCTCCGGCCGGCGCAGGTCGAGATAGCGATAGCGCAGGCGGTTGACCTCGGAGACCTCGACCTCTTCGTCGAGGGGGAAGGGCGGGGTCTTCGAGGGGTTTAAGATCTTCAGCTCGTGGGCCTCGACCTCGATCTCCCCGGTGTCTATCTTGGGGTTTTCCATGCCCTCCGGGCGGCGTCTGACCCGGCCTTTGACGGCGATGCAGTACTCGGCGCGCAACCGATGGGCGTGGGCGTGGGTCTCGGGGTTGATCTCCGGTTCGAAGACCACCTGCGTGATCCCTTCCCGGTCGCGCAGGTCGATGAAGATGACGCCGCCGTGGTCCCGGCGCCTCAGCACCCAGCCCATGAGAACGACGTCCTTGCCGATGTCCGTGGCGCGCAGGGCGTTGCAATGATGGGTTCGTTTCCAGTCTCCAAGGAGGTCCATAGTCTTCCCCTTTCTTTGGCTTCGGCCCCTTACGTTTAGCCCTTTTGGCCGCGCTCTTCAAGCCGGCAACTTGCGATAT
>JAADCO010000071.1 GCA_013154385.1 Thermodesulfobacteriota bacterium | reverse complement strand
AAACCGGCGTGCCGATGGGCACGAGGGGAAAGAGGGCCTCGATGTCTTCCGGATAGAGCCTGATGCAACCGTGGCTCACGCGTCTGCCTATGCCCCAGGGGCGGTTGGTCCCGTGGATGGCGTAGGCCCCGCGCGAGAGGTAGAGGGCAAAGGCCCCCAGGGGGTTTTCCGGCCCCGGAGGAACGACCTCCGGAAGCGTGGGGTCCTCTTCGCGGATGGACTTGGGCACGTGCCAGGCCGGGTTCTTCTTCTTGCGGATGATGGTGTAGACCCCGAGCTCCGTGAGCTTGCCCTCCACCCCCACCCCTATGGGGGCGGTGTAGACCACGCGCTGATCCAGTTCGCGCCGGAAGAAGTAGAGCCGCATCTCGGCGAGGTTGACCACGATGCCGCTCTTCTTCTCCGGAAGCACGTAACAGGCCGGGATGAGGATCTCCGTTCCCTCCGGCGGGATCCAGGGATCAATGTCCGGGTTCGCCAGGATGATCTGGTTGTATCCGAGATCGTACCATCGCGCGATGTCGAGGAGGGTTTCCCCGCGCGCCACCACGTGGGTGAGGAGCTTTCCCACTACGGAGTGATCCGGGGCCCAAATAAAGCGTTCCAGGGCCTGGACCTTGGCGGCGAGAAAAAACCAGAAACAGAGGAGAAGGACCGCAATTCTCATCGTAACGGCGGATTGAAGTATCCAAAGCGCAGTCTGGGAAACCTTTGCGCCAGCGCAGCCACCAAACCCCTTATCCCCAGGTTTTCCCCTTGGGGCTTGAAGCCGATTCTTCTGAGCAACCAGAGAGGATCAACAGCCATGTTGCGCAACTGAATGAAATCCACCCCCAGAGAGACCACTTCGCAAAGGGCCTCGAATTCTTCCCTTTCGTCGGTAAGACCAGGGAAGACGAACAAGTTGAGAGAGACGAAACCACCTCCTTCCTTCATCAGGCGGATGCTCTCTTTGACGTCCTGGAGATCGTAGTTTCGCGGTCTGAAGTAGGCCTGATAAAGGAAGTTACGTGCACTAAACAAGCTAACCCTCATGGAGTCAAGACCGGCACGCCTCAATCGGGCCACGGCCTCGGGCTGGCTGGCGTTGGTGTTGAGGTTGATGGTGCCGCGCGAGGTGCTCTTGCGCATGAGGGAAATGGCCTGTTCCAAGGTCCTGGCCTGGAGCAGGGGTTCACCCTCGCAACCCTGACCGAACGAGACCACGGCCCGCGGGGCCTTTTTCAGATGCGGGACCATGGCCTCGGCGATCTCTTCCGGAGAGGGCACGAAAGAGAGGCGCTCCTGGGCCACGTGCGGCCCGTCCTCTTCCTGGAGGGAGAGGCAGCCCAGACAGCGCGCGTTGCACGCCGGAGACGTGGGAATGGGGGCTTCCCAGCGTCCGAGGACGAAGTTCCTCGCCGCCGGGCAGCGATAGCGCCGTACGCAGTTCTCCACCAGGTGTTTCACCAGGCGGTTGCGCGGAAAGCGGGAAAGCATCTCCCGGGCGCGGGTCTCGATGCGCTCTTCGTCGAAGAAGCGGACCTCCTGGCGATGATCGAAGTCCGAGCGGAAGGCCGTGGCGAAGAAGCGTCCGCCGGCCCAGCCCACGCAGGCGTAAGAAAAGAGCGGTAGCGGTTCGAGATCGGGGCGCGCCTCCAGATAAGGGGCCAGATAGAGCTGCGTGTGGGCCGGTGCCAGGTAACCCGCCACGGCAAAGGCCGGTTCTCCGGGTTGAAAGGGGTTTTCCCGCAGGATGACCGGGGTCTGGCTCTCCGGATCGAGCCCCACGGGATGCCGGTCGGGCAACACGTAGAGGGCGCTTCCCACCGGGAGCGGGATGAAGTCTTCGGGTTCCGGGAGCACCACGTCGAGGCCGGAGAGCCCCAGGGCCAGGAGATGCGGATGATCGTAGATGCGTCCCTTGGAATCGGCGAAGAGCAACCTGGGAGAAGACCGGGGATGCGAGAGCAATCGTGGCCACATAGAGCTTACGCTAAAAGGCCCACTTAGGGTTGTAAAGGTTCAGAAGAGGACCCCGGGTGCGGGTTTTCCCACTTCGAGCAACACGGGCTCCTCGAGATAGAGCAGAAACCCGCGCGGTCTCTTCCCGTAGATCTTCTCGAGGAGGTGCTGATAGAGGCGCACCTGGTCCCGATGGGCCTGTCTGCGCACGCCGAGCTTGAACTCAAGGACTATCGGGCCCTCCTCGGTGAGGACCAGGCGATCCACGCGGTGGAAGTCCCCCTTTTCGTCCTGGATCTCCACCTCCCGCAGGGCCTTGACGCCTTCCTCGAAAAACGGGCGGACCTCCGGCAAGAGCAGGGCGCGGGTGAGGATCTTGGTGAGAAAGGCGGCCACCTCGTCGAAGTTTTCCCGAAACCTGGGGTCGGAAAGCGCCAGGGCCCGGCGCACGGCGCGCTCCACGAGACGGGAGACGGTCTGTTTCCCGGCCCGCGGCGGCAGGGGCTCGAGGAGATAAAGGGCCTGATGGGCGAGCTCTCCGTAGCTCATCTCCCGCCCGCGTTCCCCCAGCAGCTCGAGATCGTAGTGGCGCACCCTAAGCTTGGGTTTCACGTTTCCAGAGACCTCCTTCCTCCAGGAGATAGCGAACGATGTCGCCTGTGCCAAACTTGACCCCGCGCCCCTTCGTCTCCTCGGGGACGAAGAGATAGAGCTCCTCGCGCGCCCTGGTGAAGGCCACGTAGAGGAGGTTGAGCATCTCCAGGCCGTGGTCGCTCCTTTCCTCGAGGATGCGCTCGTTGATGGGGCGGGGATACGGCCGCTGGGCGTAGCCCAGATACCCCTCCGGCAGGTTCACGAGGGTCGGGGTTCGGATCTCCCAGTGCAGGAAGGGCAGGACCACGGCGTCGAATTCAAGGCCCTTGGCCGCGTGGATGGTGAGGATGCGCACGGCGTGGATCTCCTCCGGGAGGCCGAGCCTCTCCTCAAGCCCCCGTTCCGTCCAGCGCTCGAGAAAGGCCGAAAGCCCGGCTCCTTCGTGTTCGAAGGAGAGCACCAGGGAGAGGAACCGGTTGATGAAGGCTTCCTCCTCGGGGAAGCGCTCGAAGACCCGGAAGCGCCGGATGATCTCTCTCACCAGGTCGTAAGGGGAGAGGAACCCCACTTTTTCCAGCAGCGGCAGGAGATACTCCTCGTAGGATGAGGGCAGGGTCTCGCGCAGGAGGTCTATCAGCGGGCGGTCCTTCCCGCGGATGAAGAAGTCTCCGGGAAGCGAGAAGAAGGGAGCGGCGAGCTCGCTGCGCAGGAAGCCCGCCAGGGCCACGTCGTGATAGGGATAGTCCAGAAACGTGAGGAGGGAGACGATGGCCCGCACCAGGCGCGAACTGGCCAGGCGCAGGGCGTTTTCCGTGACCGCGGGGATCTCCAGCTCGAAGAGGAGTCTCGCCATTTCTTCGGCCTGATCGTT
>JAADCO010000101.1 GCA_013154385.1 Thermodesulfobacteriota bacterium | reverse complement strand
AGTTGCCCAGGGACTTGCTCATCTTCTGCACCCCATCGAGGCCCTCCAGGATGGGGACGGTGATGATGACCTGGGGCTCCTGACCGTATTCACGCTGGATGTCGCGCCCCACGAGCAGGTTGAAGAGCTGGTCCGTGCCCCCCAACTCCACGTCGGCCTCAAGGGCCACGGAGTCGTAAGCCTGGATCAGGGGGTAGATCAACTCGTGGATGGCAATGGGGCGCTGGCTCTCGAAACGCTTTTTGAAATCCTCCCGCTCGAGCATCCGCGCCACGGTGTACTTGGCGCAAAGACGGATGAAGTCCTCGGCGCTGAACTTGGACATCCACTCGCTGTTGAAGACGACCTTCGTCTTTTCCGGATCGAGTATCTTGAAGACCTGTTCCGCGTAGGTCTTGGCGTTTTCCAGCACCTGTTCGCGGGTGAGGGGAGGGCGGGTCTCCGAGCGTCCCGAGGGGTCGCCGATCATGGCGGTAAAGTCACCGATGAGGAAGTAGACTTCGTGTCCCAGGTCCTGGAAATGGCGCATCTTGCGCAGGAGCACGGTGTGCCCCAGATGTAGATCCGGCGCCGTGGGGTCGAAACCGGCCTTTACCTTGAGCGGTTTCCCCGTCTCCTGGGAACGCTTGATCTTGGCGAGGAGCTCTTCTTCCTCGATGATGTCTACGGCACCTCGGCGCAGATAGGCCAGTTGTTCCTCGGGGCTCTTGACGCTCATGTCGCCTCCTCTCTGAGAAGTCGCTCCCAAAATAACGCAACCCTTAAGAGGTGCAAGGAATCAGCAGATGCGAGGGAGGGCCTCTCCGCGGAGCCTGGTGACTACCCTGGTGCCTCCGTAGCGGGTGCGCAGGAGCACGCGCGGGGGACCGGAGACCACCTCTCCCACGACCGAGGCCGAGTCCGTTTCCGGCAACCGCTTGAGGACCGCCAGGGCGTCTTCCGCACGCTCCGGAGCGACGAAGGCCACGAAGCGCCCTTCGCAGGCCAGATACAGCGGATCCAGTCCCAGGATTTCGCAACCGGCCTCCACTTCCGGGCGCAGGGGGAGGGCTTCTTCGTGCAACACGAACGTGGCCCGGCACTCTTCGGCCAGTTCGTTCAGCGTGGACCCCAGGCCGCCTCTCGTGGGGTCTCGCAGGGCGTGGAGATCCGGCCCCAGTTCTTCGAGGAGCGCGGAAACCGCGCGGTGGAGAGGCTGAGAATCGCTGCGGAGTCCTTCGAGCCCCAGGTCCTCGCGCGCGGAGAGCACGGCGAGACCGTGTTCGGCAATGGGTCCGGAGACGATGATGGCGTCTCCGGGAACGATTCTTTCCGGCCGCACGTCTGTACCCGGCGGAACGAGCCCCAGGCCGCTGGTGTTGATGAAGACCTGGTCCGCCTTGCCGCGGGGCACGACCTTGGTGTCGCCGCAGACCACCTGCACCCCGGCGCGGCGCGCGGCTTCGGCCAGGGAGGAGACCACCCGCTTCAGCGTGTCGAGGGGGAGTCCCTCCTCCAGGATGAAGGCCACGGAGAGATAGAGCGGTCTTGCGCCCACCATGGCCAGGTCGTTTATCGTCCCGTGCACCGCCAGGCTTCCGATGTCTCCCCCGGGGAAGAAGATCGGGGTGACGACGAAGGTGTCCGTGGTGAAGGCCATTTTCCCCTCTGCCGCCGGGGCCAGGAGGGCGCTGTCCAGGGGCAAGACGTCCTTCAACAGGGGGAAGAAGACCTCTTCGAGGAGTTCCTGGCTGGCCTGCCCTCCGCTACCGTGCTCGAGGAGGATGATCTCATTGCCAGACGCCATCTATCTTGGCTCCGCACTTGGGGCAGGTCCCTTCGGTGGTCAGGCGATAGGTGTTGACCGTAAACCCCAGGCGTTCGATGAGGAGTTCGCCGCAATTCCAGCAATAGGTGTTTTCGCCATCTTCCCCCGGGACGTTTCCCGTATAGACGTATCGCAACCCGGCTTCCTTGCCTATTTCGTAGGCGCGGCGCAGGGTTTCCACGGGCGTGGCGGGCCGGGTGAGGAGGCGGAAGCGCGGATAGAACCGGGTTACGTGCCACGGGGTCTCCGGGCCCAGTTCGTTGGCGATGAAATTGGCGATGTCCCTTAGCTCCTGCGGATCGTCGTTTTCCCCGGGGATGATGAGCGTGGTCACCTCGAGCCAGACCTTTTGTTTCTTGAGGTGCTTGAGGGTTTCGAGCACCGGCGCCAGGCGGGCCTTGCAGAGGCGCCGATAGAACTCTTCCCGGAAGCTCTTGAGGTCTATGTTGGCGGCGTGGAGATCGGGATAGATGAGGTCGAGGGCCTCGGTGGTCATGTAACCGTTGGAGACGAAGACGTTTCTCAGGCCCCTTTTGGTGGCGAGCCGCGCGCAATCCAGGGCGAATTCAAAGAAGACCGTGGGTTCGTTGTAGGTGTAGGAAATGCTCTGCGAGCGCGTGTTGAGGGCGGCTTCGACGATCTCTTCCGGCGTGGTCTTCTCCCCCGGGATGGTCCCTTCGATGCGTGGGAACTGGGATATCTCGAAGTTCTGGCAGAATTCGCACTGGAAGTTGCAGCCTACGGTCCCGATGGAAAAGCTGCGCGAGCCGGGAAGGAAGTGAAAGAGGGGCTTCTTCTCGATGGGGTCCACGTGTTTGGCGATGATCCGTCCGTAGACCAGGGTGTAGAGGGTCCCGTTGTCGTTGTAGCGCACGTGGCAGATGCCGAACTTTCCCGGCGGAATCTTGCAACGATGGTTGCAAAGCTTGCACCTTACGACCTTGTCTTCGAGCTTTTCGTAAAGCAGGGCTTCTCGCATAAGGCACCTCCCGGAGTTCTCTCTTGAAATTAGACACTGAGAACGGGCTTGTAAATCGGGGTTAAAGTTTTGGCCTCAGGGTTCGAGAAGAAGAGACAAGGAACGCCTGAGGGAAAGGAGATGCTTGATGAGCAAATCCATGGTGATTGATGCCCTTAACGAAGCCGTGAAAGAGGTTTTGATGACCTTTACCGGAGCGGCCCCCACGGCGGAGAAGAGCTTTGTCCGCGGTGAGCCCGAGGCCCTGGGAGAGGTTTCCGCCGTGGTGGGGCTTACGGGAAAGGGCTTCACGGGCAGCTTCATCGTGAGCTTCAAAAGGGATTGCATCCTCGGGATCGTCGAGGCCCTCTTCGGTCAGAAACCAGGCGAGATAAACGAAGAAGTGAAGGACGCCGCCGGAGAGATGGCCAACATGATGTGCGGGGCCTTCAGGCGCCGCTTCGAGGAACAGGGCATCAGCCTTCAGGGGTCCACACCGGTGGTGGTCACGGGCGAAAAACACGTGCTCGACATCCTCTGCAAGTCCCAGCGCCTGGTGATCCCTTACTCCGTCAACGGGTCCAAGCTTTTTATCGAATTCTGCCTGGACAAGTCCTAGGCCAGCGCCTGCTTGGCTGTTTCGAATCCCACCTGGCGACG
>JAADCO010000069.1 GCA_013154385.1 Thermodesulfobacteriota bacterium | reverse complement strand
ATCGAAAGGAAACCCCTGCTCGATCTGCCGGCGGAAACGAAGATCGTGAAAGAGGCGGGAAAACTCTTCGACCGGATGCTGGAGGGGGCGTAAAAACGCCCCCTGATTTACATTAACAACCTTCGACGGCCTTCTTCTTGGAGGGCTTGATCTTTACCGCATCGCCCTCTTTGGCCTTGCACTTGCCCTGGATCTCGACCACCATGGTCTTGCCGTCGAACTCCTTGACCGTGCCCTTGCAGGTCTTGGCCAAGGCCAAACCACCAGAAGCACCCATAAAGGAGACCGCCATCAACAGAGCCAATACTTTCTTTCTCATACTTGCACCTCCTCGCAGGTTTGGTTCGTAGTTTAATATTAGTGCAAGGACCTGGCCAGTTTTTGGAAGGCCCTTTTAGAAGAGTTGGAGGTTGAAATTTGGCGTTTAGCACCAGAAAAAAGGCGTTTTTGGTTTTGTTTGGCCTATTTTTTCTGTTTTTTGGCGTAAAATCTGAGGCCCAAAAATTGGTGCTGGTGGAAAAGTTTTCCCGCACCTTGTACCTCTACGAGGATACGGTTTTGCTTCGGGCCTTTCCCGTCTCCCTGGGCTTCGATTCCATCTCTCCCAAGAAGCGCGAGGGAGACGGCGCCACGCCCGAAGGGCTCTACTACGTGTCCAGCAAACATCATTCCCGCCGTTACGGGCTCTTCATAGGCATTTCCTATCCGAGCCTGAAGGACATTGCCCTGGCGCGCTGGGAGGGGCGCCTCAGCGAGCAGGAATACCGCCTCTGCCTGGAAGAGCTACGCACACACCGCAATGGGAGGTGTCCGCTGGGCTACAACATAGGCATCCACGGAGGAGGGGTCTTTCGCGAGCGGGAGGGCGTGAAGGAGAGGGACTGGACTCATGGATGCATCGCTTTGGACGACAAAGATGTTAGGGTGCTCTACAAATTTGTCGAGATCGGGACGCCGGTGCTCATCTACGACGCGGAAAAACCCATCTTCGAGATCCTCAAGCGGCTCGTGCCGCTGAACTCCTTTCACCAGGAGGACGGGGTGTGGCACGGCGATTGGGAGCTGGCCACGCCGCAGATTCGTCTGCACATCTCCCTCCTCGAGGACCTCGAGGGGCACCGGCAGCTCACGGTCATCGGCTATCAACCCTTCAGCGATTCTCTGGCCTTCTGGCTGAACGACCGGAACGGCGACGGGGTGCTCGAGCCCTGGGAGCCCAGGGAGTGCTACACGCGCTGCTGGAGCTACGCCACGCTTAAGCGCTTTATCCTGGACAACCTGCCCCTGTGGGTGCGGTCCCAGAGGTTTCCGCTCAGACCTTCGTCGGAGAGGAGGCGAGACCATTAGGCTGCTCAAGGGTGTTTCGGAAATGAAGGTGTGGTCCGACGCCGCGCGGGCCAAGGGTTTGCGCATCGGTTTCGTGCCCACCATGGGCTACTTCCACGAGGGACATCTGGCCCTCATGCGTCGGGCGCGCGAGCTGGCGGACAAAGTAGTGGTGAGCATCTTCGTCAACCCCATTCAGTTCGGTCCGCAGGAGGACTTTGCGGCCTATCCGCGGGATCTCGAGCGAGACGCCCGTCTGGCCGAGGAAACGGGGGTGGACGTGCTCTTCGTGCCCGAGGCCGAGGAGATGTATCCGGCGGGGTTTCAGACCTTCGTCGAGGTCACGGAGCTCAGCCAACCCCTTTGCGGCGCGCGCCGGCCGGGCCACTTCCGCGGGGTGACCACCGTGGTCCTCAAGCTCTTCAACATCGTGCGCCCGCACTTCGCCGTCTTCGGCCTGAAGGACTACCAGCAGTACCTCGTCATCAGGCAAATGGTGCGCGACTTGAACCTGGACGTGGAGATCATCGGTCATCCCATCGTGCGCGAGGAAGACGGTCTGGCCATGAGCTCCCGGAACGTCTATCTCTCGCCCGAGGAAAGGGCCTCGGCCACGGCCCTCTACCGGGCCCTCAAGCTGGCGGAGGAGCGCATCAAAGCCGGGGAGCGCGAGGTCAAGCCCCTGGTGGAGGAGCTCTCCCGCTTCATCCTCTCCCATCCCCACACCCGCATAGATTATATTGAGTTTCGCGACCCGGAGACCCTGGCTCCGGTGGAGCGCGTAAACGGCCCGGTGCTCCTGGCGCTGGCGGTGTTCGTGGGGCGGGCCCGCCTCATAGACAACGCCGTTATCAAGCCCTGAGAAGGCAGGTGAAAGGATGCTTCGAAAGTTTCTCAAGGCGAAGATCCACACGGTGCGCGTGACGGACAAGAACCTCGACTACGAGGGGAGCCTCACTCTTGATCCGCGGTTCATGATCGCCGCTGACATCGAGCCCTTTGAGTCCATCTGGGTCTACAACCTGGAAAACGGCGAGCGTTTCGAGACCTACGTCATCAAGGGGGAATGGGGCAGCAAGGAGGTTTGCCTCAACGGCGCCGCGGCCCGCAAGGGCGAGATCGGCGACCGCCTCATCCTCGTCACCTACGCCTGGCTCACGCCGGAAGAGATCGCCCGCGCCGAGGTGAAGGTGGTCTACGTGGACGAGGAGAACAACATCGTGGACGAGAGAAGCTATCTGGTGAGGGACTAGGCGTGACCAGGGTCTATCCCGTGAGCCTCGGATGCCCGAAGAACCGGGTGGACACGGAGAAGCTCCTGGCGGAACTCAAGGCCCGCGGGGCAGAAACCGTTCTCGACCCCGCAGAAGCCGACGTGCTCCTGGTCAACACCTGCGCCTTCATCCGCGAGGCCGTCGAGGAATCCCTCGACGTCATCCTCGAGCTTGCCGAAGAAAAGACCCCGGCCCAGAGGCTCGTGGTCATGGGTTGCCTGGTTTCCCGCTATCGGGAGGAGCTCCTCGCGGAGTTGCCGGAGGTGGATCTCTTTCTGGGGATAGAGGCCTACCGCGCGCCGGAGGCGGTCCTCTCCCCGCCGGCCCGCTATCTCCTGCGGCTTGAGGGGCCGGAGACCCCGCGACGCATCCTCACGGAAAGCCCCTTCTTCGCCTATCTCAAGGTGACCGAGGGCTGTCGGCACGCCTGCTCCTTTTGCACCATCCCCCGGATTCGGGGCCCGTTGCGGAGCCTCCCCGCGCCCCTCCTCCTCGAGGAAGCCCGGGCGCTCCTTGAGGAAGGGGTGAAGGAGCTCATCCTGGTGGGCCAGGATGTCTCGGCCTACGGCCTGGATCACGGGGAGCCGGCCCTGGTCTCCCTGATCAACGAGCTCCTTAATCTCGAGGGGCTCCGCTGGTTGCGTCTCCTCTATCTCCATCCCGAGGGCGTCCGGGACGAACTGCTCGAGCTCATGGCCCGCGAGCCCCGGATTTGCCCCTATCTCGATCTGCCGGTGCAGCACGCGAGCGCGAAGGTGCTCAAAGCCATGAGGCGCCCCTACGATCCGGAAAGGATCCTGCGCCTCCTTGAGCGCTTGCGGAAAGA